>USFD01000084.1 GCA_900553885.1 uncultured Ruminococcus sp. | reverse complement strand
GCTTCTCACTCCGGCTGAATTCTGCAAATCCTCCCTCGCCGCCCGCTCCCGCCGCTTCCCGGACTGTCGCTTGGTGGTGTGGGTGGTGATAGGGCGCCGACCTGGACGGTCGAGCACTTGGCTGATAGAATCATTGTGCAGCCGGATGATTTTTCACCGAGACGGTGCTCAATGTGAAAGCTGTATTATTCTAAAAGAAAAGCGAATAAGAAAAACTGCCGTATTGTGACTCTTCTATTATCTTCTATATATAGTGAAACTATGTTGAAGCAAATAAAGAGATTGCAATGCGGCAGTTTTTTCATGGCTTTCGCTGTAAAATCTTTTCGTACATGCTCTAACGTTTTAATAAGATAATTATCAGCAGATATAAAATCAGTATGCCTGATATAATCAAAAATAAGAAGGAAATCCATGGCATGCCCAATATCTGTGGTTGAATGTCTGTGAAGCTGAAGATGGCTGAAGCGAGGAGCATCGCAGCCGACAAGAGGGACAGGGTCAGGCGGTTGGCGATGGCGTAGATGCTTTTGCGCCATTGACGGCCTTCGTTTTCCTGGAGGTTGATGCGGACCTGGCCGTTTTTTACGATGTTCAGCAGGTCGGACAGCTGAGCTGGGATCTCCAGGGCTTTGGCGGAGGACATGTAGATCAGCCGGGCGTTGTGGCGGAGTTCGTGTTTCAGGTCCAGTTCTTTCCAGATGCTTTGGGACATGTGGATGGACAGGATCTGGATCAGGTTGACGTTGGGGGAACAGGCTTTCAGGGTTCCTTCCATGGTCATCATGCTCCGGCACAGCATTGTGATGTCTGACGGGATCGAGATCTCGTGGGTCTTCAGCATATCCAGGAGTTCTTCCAGCAGGTTTCCCAGGTTCATGGTTCCGAAATCCATACTCAGGTAGCGGCGGACGATGTCGTCCAGGTCGGTGTAGAGCTGGGCGTGGTTGACTGGGTTTTTTGGGGTTCCGAGAGCGAGGAAGGTGTTTTTCAGGGAGTAGATGTCGTTCTGCAGGATCGCCATGATCGCGTTTTTCAGGATGTGTTTCATCCCTTCGGACAAGCGGCCGGTCATGCCGAAGTCCAGCCAGGCGATTTTTCCGTTTTCGATCCACAGGTTGCCCGGATGGGGGTCTGCATGGAAAAATCCGTCTTCCAGGATCTGTTTGCAGTAGTTCTCTGCCGCTTTCTGTCCGATCTCGGTGTTGTCATAGCCCAGCACCCGGAGTTCTTCCAGACGGTCGATCTGCAGGCCGCCGATGTAGCTCATGGTCAGGACCTTGGATGTGGTGTATTCCCGGTAGACTTTGGGGCTTGTTATGTAGACAATGTCTTTCTGGTTTTCCGCGAAGAGTTCCAGGTTTGCGGCTTCTTTCTGGAAATCCATTTCTTCCTGGGTGGTCTTCCACATTTCTTCTATGATCGAACGAAAATCTACGATGTCTTTGGTGTGCATCGCCAGATTCATCATTCCGGCAGCTTTCCGCATCAGGGCGATGTCTTCTGCCATGATCTCATGGATGTTTGGGCGCTGGATCTTGACGACAACTTCTTCTCCGCTTAACAGACGTCCTCTGTGTACCTGGGCGATGGACGCTGAGCCCAGAGGTTTTTCGTCCAGACTGGAAAAGACCTGGGAGACCGGAGCGCCAAGCTCCTGCTCCAGCAGGTCTTTCATCTGGTGAAATTCCACGGGTCTTACCTGTGTCCGCAGGCTGGTCAGTTCCCTGCAGTATTCCTCCGGAAGTACGTCGGACCGCATGGACATGATCTGTCCCAGCTTGACGTAGGTCGGCCCCAGATCTTCCAGAATCTCCCTCAGCTTTACAGGTGTGAGACCTTTTCCGATCTGGTGCCTCCGCAGGACTTTGAGAATTTCTCCCAGTCTCGTTCCAGCGTGTTCGTTCTCAGCCCGCATTGTTTCCTGCAGATGCGTCATCGGTATCTGCTTCTCCTGTTCCGGCTTCTTGTCCTTCGCTCTGTATGCTTCCGTCTTCTGCCGCCTGTCCGCTGTCTGCGGTTTCTTCCGGGGCTTCTTCTCTCGCGGCAGCTCCCTCCTGTGCCGCCTGCTGCGCCTCCTCCTCGGCTTTTTCACGGGCTTCCTGTGCCGCCTTTTCTTCCGCCTTCCGGATCTCCTCTTTCAGCGCTTCCAGCTCCTCTGCGTTCATGTGCTCCACGGCGGAAAATGCGTCCTTGAATTCCTTGGTCACATTGACGGTCACATGCTGCTTCACCTTCTGTTTCGCATTTCGTTTCAGCTCTTCATTCAGAACCTTGCCCTGCTCCATGGTCAGTTCTCCCTTGCTCACAAGGTCGTCGATCACTTCTTTTGCCGTCTCCGCGGTGGTCGCTACCGCTCCTACGCCTGCCAGAAATACTTTCTTTAATCCTTCTCCTAAATCCATAAAAACCATCCTTTCTCTTTTCCAGTACATCGCAAAATAAATAGATAGCCATTTATTTTCAATCTACTGGTTAACGAACTGTTCCCTGCGCAGCTGTTTTTTCGGTTCGCTTTACCGGCAGCCTTCGGAAGAACAGTGTCAGTGAACCGGATTCTCCGGCTTTTCAATACTCTATCCTTAGTATAGCTGAAATTCTCTGAAAAATATAGGGGTTTAAGACAATTTTAAGAAAAACAAAGAATTTCAAACATTCCGTTCCGCCATGCATTCCGTCTCACCCTTCCAGATAATCCCGCAGCTTCTTCATCGCCCTTGAAACTCTTACCCGGAGGGCGACGTCCGTACAGTCCAGATCCGGGAGGGCGTCCCTCGGCGGGATTCCGCAAAGTTTGCACAGTACCAGAATCCGTTCCGTCCCGGTAAGCCCCGCTATATATTCTTCGAACATCAGCCGGGTAAGTATCACATCTTCGGTATCGCCGGATATATTTCTTCTCCTTCTCACAGCCACGGTATCATCGGGCGCTTTTTCGTCGATTTTCATGTCCTCCGCGAACATTTCCCTGCTCCGGTAGGCGAGATCCATATTGTCAAGAAACTTGCGCCTTCCGACCATATACAGCCAGCCGCGGATCCCGTCGTCTCCGATGGGTATCACTTGATCCATTTCACGGTAAAAGGCCAGCCACACTTCCTGCGATAAATCTTCGGTCAACTGTTTATCTCCTTTTGTGAGCTTCATCAGGTTTTTCGTTACATACTCTTTGTACTTCGCGTAATAGCCGTCAAATCTGCCATACCCGCCTTCCACCGTACTTCCTTCCCTTCTCCTTCGTTTCTCCTGCGTCTGTCCGCCTTCCTCTTCTCTCCCCGAAAAAGGACAGACATAATCGTTGGCTGTTATGTCTGTCCTTTACTTTCCCGCATCCGCTATCATCACAGCGACCACATGGAGAATCCGCTCCTTTTCACGATCATCCAGATTCTCCATCAACGCTCCCAGCTGCGTCATATGAATATCAAACCGTACGTCCAGTTCTTCACCAAGCAGTTCATCCGAAGAGGCTTTCAGAACATTCGCAATGGCTATAAAATTCTCCAGCGTCGGATTTTTCACTCCCCGCTCGATCGCACTGATGTAGCTTGTGCTGAGAGAAACCATTTCCGCCAGTTCTTCCTGCTTTAAACCCCGCTTTTTCCGGAACTTTGCAATCTGACACCCCAGTGATACCATGCGTCACTACCTCCTGCTGTATTAGTCTTATACAGTCAGTATAGGTGAAATTCAGGGAAGTATACAGAATCCATTGGAGTGATAGAAGTACTGTTGGTATTGGTTATTCGGAATTTATTAAATTTTTAGGATTGTCAAAAGAAAGAGTTTCCGCCACTGACAATACTCAGAATTCTCACAGAAAAAAAACCGGGATCCAGTTCCATCCTGAACCCCGGCGTCCGAGCCTCTTTCTCTGTGAGAACCAGCCGCTTTATGGCACGGCTGTGTCTCTGTTCCGGTTATCTTCCGGAACGTTTCTTCTTTAATATAATGGCAGCGACTGCCGCCGCAACAACGACAACGCCTGCGGTCACACCAAACAGAACGCCCGGACTGATTCCGGAATCTTCTCCGTCCACGTCGGCATTTGCCTGCGGAACTTCTTCGTCCTCGATGGTCGTCGTTCCGTCCTCACCGTCTGCTGTGGTTGTGTCATCCTCTGCTCCGGTTTCGTCACCTGCCGGATTCTCTGCCAGCGGGACATCCTCGTCCTCGATGGTCGTCGTTCCGTCTTCTGTGGTTCCCTCAGCACCGGTTCCAGCAGTTCCCGTTTCTCCGGTTCCAGCTTCGCCTGTACCCGCAGTTCCTGCTGTACCTGTACCCGCGGTTCCTGTTCCGGTTCCAGCTGCGCCTGTACCTGTGGTTCCTGTTCCGGCTGCACCTGTACCCGTTGTTCCTGTGCCTGCGGTTGTGGTGCCCGTTGTTGTTCCCGGAACTTCCTCAACGACAGTGACATTGTCTCCCGGAACGGTCACTTCCTCGGTGACTACATCGCCAGGCACTTTGACTACATTTACATTGGTGTCCGTGTAGGTAAAGGTCAGCGTGTTTTCACCGTCCTGCGTCAGCTGGATTCCCTCCGGCTGGTCTGTATCCAGCTGGTAGGTATCGATCCGCTGTGCCGCCGCGTAGGTCACCCACTGGTCTACGTTGCCCTGGGCAATGATCGGTGGAGCCACCTGCTGGCTGCTCTCAGCATCCACAAACTCAATCCGGTAAGTGACGCCGTTTACCAGCGCCTCATAATCCACCACATAGTCTTCACTCTCCGTCACGACACTTCCCGTCGCCGGCATCCAGTCGGTGCTGATGACATATTTTCCATCGTATTCATCCTTGATCTGGATCTCGTCCTGACGGGGCGCCGCCGGGTATTCGGTTCCCGCCGGCAGTTCCAGTTTGATGTTTCCGGTCTTGTCGCTTACGGAAACACTGCCGCCGTTTGCCTGAGCATATTCCTCATACCGGTCTTCCAGTTCGGAAGTAAAAGTACCGATCCTGCCCGGCCGATAGGTAATCGTATACATCTGGTCCGCCGCAAAGGTCTGAACCGGTGCCGCCGCAAGAAACACGGAGGCGCCGAGACAGAACACCATCGCTTTGCTTCCCCATCTGCTGAATGTCTTTTTCATAGGTTCTCCGCCTTTCCTGTCTCTTTGATTTCTTTCCTATTTATATACGCTGTTTTCTGCGTCTTTACGCTTCTTTCTCTTTTCTCCTGCGGATGACCAGAAGAACGATCAGCAGAAGGACCGCCGCCGCTCCGGCAACCGTGAGAATGAGGATCGGAGCGTTATCTCCCGTCTTTACCGTACGGACGATCCTGGTAACGACATCTTCTCCCTTCACCTCTTTGGTGACGTGCTGGGTTTCTCCCTTTTCGTATACCGTTTCCGGATCATCGTAGGTAGCGCGGAACTGAAAATCAAAGGTACCGCTGGCGCTCTGGTAAGCATTCGTGTTGGACTCGCCGTCCAGGCGGACCGTCATCTGCAGGGAGGCAGTCTCATTGGGATCCAGTGCGGTCAGATAGATCCAGCCCTCCATCGCGTCATTGAGGTTCGCAAGACCTTCCTCGTCTCCGCCGACTCTGCCGGTTCCGCCTTCTTCATTTCCTCCGAAGATGACATCTTCCTCACTGCCTTTGACCAGCACAAGAGAAATGTCGTAAGCCGCTCCGCTGGCATCCACCGTATCCTCAAATGCCCGGATGACTTCCTGCTGCATATAGAAATTCACGGTACGGCTGTAGGTATTCTCCAGGCGGATTTCCTGCGTCCGCTCTTCTCCCGGCATCATGCCCTCGAAGGCAGTGCCGAAATTCGTCGTATCGTCATAATTATATTTGATCTCACTGCTTCCATCAAATGTGGCGGTCGGTGTCTCTTCCGCGAATGCAACCGTATTCATTCCAAGCAGCAGCGATGCGATCATTCCAAATACCATCATTATCTTTTTCATGCTGTCAACCTATCCTTTCCACGGTTTATTCCTCGACACTGACAATATGGTCGCCGTCTATTTCAGCCCAAACGCCCCACTCGGAAAGCATCGCATCCTGGGCGGCAAATGCCTGAACCGCATCCACCTCCACATCCAGTCCAATTCCAAGATCCGTATAGGAATTGTCCAAATCGGATGCAATCTGCAGGGAATCCATGATATCCACCGACTCTCCCGGCTGGATCGGATCCTGATAGTAGAGAACGAGCGTCTCATCCTCGTCCCCCTCCTCCGACACATACCAGTTTTCCAACGGCTGGATGGAAATCTTGGTGGTGTCCCGGTCAAAATCCTTGTTCAGGGTATCGGTCGCTTCGGTGTAATCTCCCCAGTATTTCCGGATCGTTACGCGGGCATAAAGCGGAGTATCCGCTGTGTTTTCTACTTTTACTGATTTTGTCACGGTATCGCCGGGCATCGCCCCTTCCAGATAGAGGCTTCCGCTGGCATCCGGATTTTCGGAGCCGGTCAGAGCGATACTTAAAGTTCTTGTATTGATCTGCTGCTGAACATTACGTCCATCTGCCTGAAAATATGCCAAAGACCCGCCTACGATCGTTGTTGTAATGAGAGCGGCTGCCACGCCCATGAGTATATATTTCTTCTTCACTTCTTACTCTCCTTTAACTTTACCTTTTCTGCTGTTTTCCACAAAATCAGAGCTGCTGCAAATACAACTATACATGCGGCAATCCCTTTCCAGGAATGCAGATAGACAGAAAATCTGCCAAGCCAGGGCAGCTTGCCCGTAACCTTTCCCACCAGCTGGGAAAACGGTACAGGTTCCACATCCGAAGAGGCATTGGCATCTCCTTTGGTGATAAACTGCTGTTGTTCCGTATCTATTTCTTCGACGCGGTGGGTTGCCGTCGCGTCGGCGCCTGTTCCCAGGCGGAAGGTAATCGCATCCCCCACCTGTATATCCTCCGGCTCGGCGGGTTTTACATAAACCACGCTGCCGACGGGATATACAGGCTCCATGCTTTCGGTGAGGATCCCGTAGATCTGGTAACCGAACAGCCTTGGAATCGTGAGAGGTACGGTCAGGAGGATGACCAGTGCCATCAGGAGTGTGGCGGTGATGTTGAGGGCTTTTGATAGCATTGGGGGAGCCTCCTTTTAGTTTTTAGCTGTATGTATCCGCTAGACGGATAGCATCGTTATCTTACTCTGTGTACTGCTGGATTTCAGCTTCCGGCCAGCCGGTGATCAGATTGCCATCAGTCTCTACAGTCACATTATCCTGCTGGATTGCTTCTGCCTGCAGTTCGATAGTGAAAGTCTCATCTGCTGTATTGTTTCTCCATTCAGCCGGAATGGTTACTGTGTCAAAGAAGTCAACATGCTGTCCTGCCTGCAGACCTGTATTATAATAATAGTAACCGTCTTCTGTTGAATAATACCAACCGGTATTGTCGGTAATCTCGCTTCTCAGACGACCTTCCAGGAGATAAATGTCCTCCTGAGTGATCTCACTGCCTTCCGGTGCAGAAATCGTCATTCTCATACGAACGTATGCATTCTGGGATCCTTCTGCAACAGTGATTGTCGGGATTTTTGAAATTATATCACCTGGCATAACATCATAAAACTGAATGCCATCTTCAATCATTACTGCATTATCTGAATTACTGGTTTCTGTCAAATCAATATCTACATGTCCCATGTTAACTACATTGGTCTGTTCTTCGCTGTCTGTGAAGTATGCAAGAGTAGCTCCTACGCCAACTACTGCTACGAGCGCTACGGATGTAGCGGCTGTTAATAATTTCTTATTTTTCATGACTAAAACTCTCCTTTATATAAATATCCATTTACGCACCTGGTGTTACAGATGGGGTTACCTTGCCTGTAAATTCATCTGGTAAAGCTTCTTTGGCTCCCTCAAAATCAGTTCCTTTTGCCTGAACAGCACAAGCTTTAACCGTAATATTGTCGTTTGCAGTAATCTTAGCTACCGTCTCTCCATTGGAACCAGTGGTATACATTTCTTCTGCTGTTCCAGCATTTAAACTTTCAAATACCATATAATTCTGTGCTGCAGTTTCTGTATTAACAATAATTGGCTGTGGATTTTCTCCTGTAGATGCCAAATAGTAAATGCCGTCATTTCCTCTAGTAGTACTATCTTCAACAGGTATCCACTGATAACTTTCCGATGACTGAACTAAATAATTATTGGTAGTCTCCACTGTAAGACCCTTCGTCTTCAAATTATCAATTCCTGTTACATTGATAAACACATAACAATCAGCCGTATCTTCTTTGATATGTACTGTCGGGTCTTTATAAATGTCATCTCCCGGCTGCAAATCCAGATAGTGATTCTTTTGAACTCTGTCAGAATCATTCAGTTTCGCATATTCATAGACAGGATCATCAGTTACTCTTCCTACACTATAAACACCATCTTCACCAGACTCAGCATTTTTCATATGCGCTTCATCCAACGTTATATCACCATCAACCAAAGCATTTCCAACAGTAAACGTATTCTTTACTTCTTCTGTTGTTGCTGTCATCAACGCCAAAGTTCCACCTACACCAATGGCACCAACCAACCCTAACGCTACACCTAACTGTGTCATCTGTTTTTTCTTCATACTCAATCCTCCTCAATAATATTTATACTTTTATTCCCAAACTGCAGATTCAAATGCGTCTGCCCAACTGCTCATTTGGTCTTCGCTATACTGAACCGCACATGCTTTTACTGTAATTTCTTGTGCCGCAACAGTATTTTTGGCTGGCATTTCTTTTAAATCTTTGTCCATCGAAATAGTTGAAAAAATCGGATCATTCAATTGTGTATATTCTCCTTCCGGAGTAGTATCTTCCAAATTTACAGTATTTCCAACATTAGCAACATAATAACCGTCACCTTCCAAGCCCAATGCTGGGGTGTCCAGAAGATCCCCGTTAGCATCTGCTACCTTCATCCAATAATCCGTATCCCATCCACTAATATCAAATGCTTGAATAGGAGTGCCTTCAATTCCGTTCGCCGTAATTCCCTCTAATTCATCCACTCCTTCTACGCGCACAAAAACATAGGATTCAACGGAACCGTTCTTCAATCTAACGGTTGGATCTTTTGTTTCTACATATCCCGGAGTCATATCTTCATGTGCTTGACCAACCTGGGTTCTGTCATCAGCAGTTCCTCCGAGTTCCCACTCATCTACAACTAATGCCTGTGTTCCAGTATTATCATATCCTCTACCAACAGTAAATGTATTAGTTACCTCATTTGAAGTAGAAGATAAGTACGCTAATGTACCACCTATTCCAACAACTGCTACCAGTCCTGCCGACATTGCTGCCATCATGATTTTCTTTTTTGTCATAATCTTTTCTCTCCTTTATCTTCTTTTTTATTTTCTTGTTACTTTATTCTAAGGAGGATACGCTCCTCCACAGAATCAACGACTGCTTTCTCCTTTTTGGGAGTTCTCTCTTACTTTTTCTTCTCTCTCATCCTTAGAAAAAATTTCCGGAATAAAGGTAAGAAGAATAATTGCTATCAACACGCCACAGATTGCCATAATTCCCTTAGGTGTCTTAATGTTCATGCTGATGAAGCCGAGATATGGAATTTTGAATTCTGCCTTTCCTACGATGGAATCAAATGGTACCGGCTGACCATCGTTGGATTCGTTCGCATCGCCTTTCGTCGTTACGCTCTGTTCTTCTGCATTGATTTCTACAATGCGGTGGGTAACAACGGTATCACCGCTCAGTCGGTATGTAATAATGTCACCCACCTGCAAAGTTTCTGGATCTTGTTCCTTGACATAAATCAAGGATCCTACCGGATATTCCGGTTCCATACTTCCGGTTAAAACCGCCATCTCTTCGTAGCCTATCAATCTCGGGATAATCAGGACACCCGCGAGCAGTGCCAGAACAATTAAGATAATACCTGATAAGAAGCCGCATATTTTTTTGAGCATTGGTATTCTCTCCCTTTTTGTCAAATCATTCCGTAGTTGTAGTAGCGTTTTCAAATGCACTTGCAATTACATTCAAATTAAGAGGGGTATTTTCTCCGCCCACTACATATGGATTTTCCTCCGTCGCTATACAAGATTCTTGATATACGGTAACATCAAACCCTGTCTGTTTTATCTCTTCTTCCATACCGGTTTCAAAACTTACAGAACTGAGTAGTTCTGTCGTGCTTTCTCCTGGTGCTACTGAATAAAGGAAGTAATAGAAACCATCATCCCCCATTGTCCATGTATTAGCAGAATCAGCAGAAAAATTTAATGTAATTCCATCGGAAGCATTGATTCTTACCCGAACGAAAGCATCACTCTTGGCATTCGCTTCATTAGTCACCTTTACTTCTTTAGTAAGATCTCCCTTTACATTTTCTTCAATTCCGGTGTCAATCTTACCGACCTCAAACGAGTTTACTACCGGATCTGTTCTTGCAACTGAAAGTGCTACAGTAATTCCTACGCCGACGACAGCAATCAGTAAAACCAATGAAAGGAAGAAAGTTTTTCTATTCATTTTTTTAATATTGATTTTTTTCATGCTCTTTCCACCTTTCACTGTTCGTATCCAGACTGATTTGCTTCTGTAGCCGGATCTGTTTCGTCTTGATCCTGGCCCGGATTCCAAATCTGTTTGATTATCCATTTGTCTTCTGTTTCATCGTAAACAAATCTGTTGACCACAACATCCGTATCCGTATTAGTAGATGGTCCTGTTTTGTTATTGGTAAAAATTGCGCTACCATTCGTTGCATGGATATCGGTTTCTGAAGATGTTTCATTTTTCATTCCAATATAGAAAGTAATAGTTTTCTCTCTTTCATCTACCGAAGCATTACATCCACTGCCACTAACCTCTGTAGTTTCAAACTTTTGAGTAGCAAGTTCTGTCACCTTATAAATACCTTTTGGCAAATCAGACAATTCTTCTGCCGACTTACTTGAATCGTCATCGTCAAACTCAATCGTTCGATAATATACTGCCGCCGGATTAGCACTTTCTATGTCTTCCGTCGTTGGAGCGTAATATTCAATCATAAATGTGAAGATCGGATTTCCTTCCAGGTTACGATTGATATTTCCACTTATTGTTTTTGTAATATCAATCTGTCCCTTTATTACCTTAATTGTATAAATGCCATATAATTTGCTCGAATCCGCACTGTTTACAGCTGCCACCTTATATGATCCTGAACTACCATTGAGATAACCCTTACAATTCTCTGTACTATTACCTTGAGGTTCGCCTGCATCATATGTAACTTTTAAATAATAATTAACATCATTTTCAGGAAATACCTGTTCCATTTCTTCCAGAGTAACTAGTTGCATGCATGACGCATCTTTATACCATGTTAAAGTGAAATCATTCGATGTGACATCGGTGTATTTCTGGCAATAACTGTTCACATCAAACAATTGATTTACTATCGTCAAATCTGTCGGAACTGCTTCTCCTAAAAATATCGTTTCTTCGTGATTGTTTACTGTAAGTTCAACCTTCACGTTTACATATGGAACAGGAAATTCTTCTACAGGATTATCATCGTCGCCCAGATATATACCCGATCCAGCTCCATTTGTCGGAACCCCATTTCCTCCAATGTAATCATCTTTTGCTTTAATGTACAATTCAACTTTCCATCCTCCAGTTCCGCTTTCTAAATCTTTCACGCCAATTGTCTGGTCATTCCAAATAATGTATTGATTACCATTTTCATCTTCATATAAAGTTCCGGTTATCGGTGTACCATTATTATCGTAGGAAAGCTGATAACCATCTTCTCCCACTTCTATCGGCTTTCCATCTTTATCTGTTACAATGAAATGTTCATCAATAACATCTTTGATAGTTGCTCCTGTAATTGCCACTCCGCCTAAGCTGCCTTCAATAATCAAATTGAAACTCTCAATCAGATCATCAACATCGTCAGCGCTATATACAAGTGGTACTCCATTTTTATCTGTATCTGTTACAATTTGAGATAAATAGCTTGCACCTGTTGTGGCAAAGCGAATCGCATGAATCTGGATTTTGTTTTTCTTCAACGTACTTGCCGCTGAAATACAACGTTGCTCTTCGTCCTCATCATGATCACCAGCAGAATAACCGCAATCTCCGTCGGTGAGGAATATAACATGCTTTTCATTATCTTCACCATTCAACATATTACCAGCTTGAGTGATTGCACTCGATGGATAAGTGCTTCCTGAAGCATTTAACCCATTGATTGCACTATATAAACTCTTATCACTCACAGATGTCACTTCTTTTTCCTTATTAGAAGAACTTGAATAAGTTACAATTCCAACACGACTATTTGGTGATGTCTCTGCCAACGTTGTGATAAATACATTCGCCGCCTCTTTCAACGCATCCATTCTAGTCATTTTTCCGTTAGAAGAACGATAATACATGAAATACTCATAATCAGAAAAATCATTTAACTGTTCATATGGGTCATTTGTTATTTTTTCTCTATATTTCCAACCCCTATCATAGGTTACTTCATATTCCGTTCCATTCTGCTCAAAATAATACGTTGTCCTCCGATTTAATTTATTGAATGAAGTTATTCCTGTTTTTCCTCGTGTAGATGTTGTCTCTCCCATACTGCCAGAAGTGTCTAATACCAATACAACATCAATGGCTTTCGTATGTCCTGGCGTACTTTCCTGTGCCAGAGAATCCGCTGTCAACGTCAGTTTATAAGTTCTTTCATCCCAATCAATTAATTCTGCATCTTTTGTTGAATTAATGTTTTCAGAATAATATTCCTCATCACTCTTATTGACAATTTTATTATCCGTCACAGGTGTTCCGTCTTTTGTTGTTAATGTCACCTCTGCATTACCATTGTTTCCTACACGAACTGTAACTATATACGTCTCATCAGAAAGATGATAACCTTCCGGTGCCTGTTTCTCTTTCAGATAATATGTACCTGTCGGCAAATTAGCAAAAGTAAATGTGCCAGCTGCCGTTCGTTCTGCGACTAAATCTGTCAGTCCTTCATCTCTATAAAGTGCAAATGTTGCATTTTTATTAATAGGCTGTCCTTCGGTATCAGTTTTATAGAAAGTCAATGTTCCTGATGCTGTCGACTTATTAGAAATGTAATATTTATCACCCTCATGCTTTAAGTTAGAGTGTCCATTATCACAGGTAATTGTAAAATCTCCATCTTCTTGAACAACTACTGTCCAGGTTTGATTTTCGTCCACTTCTTCACAGTTTTCAGGAACTTTTGATTCCCACATGGTATATGTTCCCGCTGCAACCTCTATGGTGACCTTACCACTTGAATCCGAAATACCTCTATATCGAGTTCCTCCAGTTTCTTTCTCCTGTAAAGTAAACTCAGCGCCGTTCAACGGAGAATTGTTCTGATCAACCTTATAAAATTCTATTGGATGCCGAGTAACTTGATCTGCAGTCAATTTTAGACGATACATACCTCCTGACCCTGCATAATCATCCACAAAAACATCAACCGCAAATTTGGTATATGCACCATTGCTGCTATTATATAAACTTTGAATCAAATAACCGGCATTATCCTTTGTAGCCTCTGTATACCAACCATCCGTCAATATGCCAAGTCCTGCTTTATCCCCATGAGTTGCTTTTGCTCCCGGAATGCCTCTATATTCTGTAACATTTCCAGCTGATGCCGACCCATTTTGGTAAATAGTACCTGTCCAGAATGCCAGATAATCAGTAAAATTATTATCATTAATCTCAACAAGAGGTGCTCCATTTTCATTTACGGGATGAATAAATACAAACATATCATCATTGATATAAATCTGACCGCCCTTAATCTGCACGGTCTCGCCGGGAAGACCGATGATCCGCTTTACATAGTAAATGGTACCGGTGGGGTCATCCGGAAAATGAAAGATAACGATGTCGCCGCGTTTTGGATCGCCGAATTTGTACGACAGCCTGGAACCGATGACGCGGTCTCCGGTCATGATCGTATTTTCCATGGAACCACTTGGAACCTTGCTGTTTGCGATGATGAAGTTGTTTAAAACAAAGGCAATGACGGCTGCAGCCGCAATGATTTTAATCCAGCTTATGATTTCGGCTTTCCAGTCAAATGCCTCATTTTTCTCCAGTCTGTTATCTTCCCTGTTCATAAAGACCTTCTTTTCT
>USFD01000083.1 GCA_900553885.1 uncultured Ruminococcus sp. | reverse complement strand
AATTTTTTCTACGAAGCATTTCCGGATACAGTTAATATCCGTGGAGAAGAAGTATCTATTATCACGGATTTCCGGGAATATATCCGGCTTCTTGATATGCTGAAATGTGATGAGCTGAATACCTATCAGAAAATGGCTATTCTGGAAGATTACTTTCTTGATGAGGTCACTATTGATGATGATGCAATCGACGCTCTCACAGAGTTTGTGATAATGGATCTTGATTCGAAAGACAAGGATTCAGATGAGGGTGATTCGGATGAGAACAATTCGGAGCAGCCCGGATCAAAGAAGAATCTTTTCTCCTATGAGATCGATTATCCGTTTATCTTATCCGGTTTCCTGCGGGACTATGGCATTGATCTTGAAGCAGTGGAATATCTGCATTGGTGGAAATTCCGGATGCTGTTTGACGGTCTGTCAGAGGATACGGAGATCAAGCAGAGGATTATGTACCGAGGGATAGATCTATCAGACATTAAGGATAAGGATGAGCGAAAGCGGGTAGCAAAAATCCAGAAAAAGATTCAGCTACCCGCGGAGGCTTTATCTGATTACGATATCGGAGATGCTTTTGCGTGAGGTGATGGCATGAAGAGACTGAAAAAACCTCCTCTTGTGCGGCAGTGGTATTGTTGTCCGTACTGTCACACGAAACTCGTGATATTTGACAATACGGCAAGCGCTGTAGGAGTATATATAAAATGCCGCACCTGTAAGAGAGAGGTGGAAATAAAAATATAAGCGCTTTAAAGTGAGCCGAAGAGCCTGCGCTATCTACGAAAGGAAGTGGATAGTATGGCAGGCAGCTATGATGGCTCATTAAAATTTGATACAGAAATAGATGAAAAGGGATTTAACAGCGGTATCTCTAAACTCGGCGGGCTTGCAAAGGGCGGAATGAAAGTACTTGCGGCTGCAGTTGCTGGTATTGCGACTGTATTCGGAGCAGTGACTAAGGCGTCACTGGATTCGGTAGCGAGTCTTGAGCAGAATATCGGCGGTGTTGAAACGCTGTTTAAGGACAGTGCTCAAACAGTCATTGATAATGCGAATAATGCATTTAAGACGGCTGGAGTATCTGCAAACAAGTACATGGAGACTGTGACCAGCTTCTCCGCGTCGCTCCTTCAGGGACTGGGAGGAGATACCGCTGAAGCGGCTCGGATCGCAGACATGGCTATGGTGGACATGTCTGACAATGCGAATAAGTTCGGTACGAATATGGAGGATATCCAGAATGCGTACCAGGGATTTGCAAAGCAGAATTACACCATGCTTGATAATCTGAAGCTTGGGTATGGCGGAACTCAGGAAGAAATGATCCGCTTGATCAACGATAGTGGGATCCTGAATGAAAAGATAGATGATCTGGACAATGTGTCATTTGACCAGATTATTCAGGCAATACATAAGATTCAGGAAAATATGGGGGTTGCTGGAACAACGAGCAAAGAGGCCCTGACTACCATTGAGGGATCTGTCAGCGCAGCAAAAGCAGCCTTCGATAACTTTCTGAACGGATCAGGATCACCACAGGCGCTTGCCGACGCAGTAATTACAGCCGGGAGAAATATCACAGATAACCTGATGGAGATTGTACCGCGGCTTGCGGAGGAGCTTCCACAGGTTGGAAGTCTGTTGATGGACAGTTTGTCCGATTCACTGAATTCGGGAAAACTGAACGAACTAATGGCGGTCGGAGGCAAAATCGTTTCAAATCTGACGACGGGAATTGTCTCTGCACTGCCGGGCCTTGTAAAGGCTGCAGCACAGATTATAAGTTCATTTGCCGCAAACATTGGAGATAGTATTCCACAGCTATTATCATCTGGTGGAGAAATCTTGAATGCAATTGTGAGTGGTATGATGCAGATACTCCCTGCGGTTGGCGATTTTGCTGTGCAGTTTGTTTCAGAACTTTATGACCAGCTTACTGAGCAGGGACCGGGATTGCTGCAAAAAGGCTATGATCTGCTGAATGATATCGTTACCGGATTTGTACAGGCAATCCCTGAGGCATTGCCTAAGATCCTGGATTTTATACAGGGAATCGGTGAACAGCTGGCCGTTGCGGCTCCTGTGATGATCCAAAAGGGATTTGAGTTACTGAGCAAGCTTGTAGAGGGTATTGTATCGGCAATTCCAATTCTTGTGTCACGTGTTCCCGAGATAATATCGACATTTGCTAATATTATTAACGATAATTTCCCGACCATACTGATGAAGGGCGTTGAGCTGATCGGTCAGCTGGTTGCTGGAATAATACAGGCAATCCCTACAATTGTAGCGAATATTCCTAAAATTATAACAGCTATCGTTGATGTTATACAGGCATTTAATTGGCTGAATCTGGGCAAGACAATCATCAAGGCTCTGGGCAACGGTATCAAGTCTATGGTTGGCTTTGTTAAGTCGGCCGGAACGTCGGTGTATAATGGGATAAAGAGCGCTATTCAGAATCTGCCTTCTAATTTGTTGAACATTGGCAAAAATGCTATTTCAAATCTTGGCGGTGCGATAAGAAGCGGATTGAGTACAGTAAAAGGCGCTGCGTCTAATATTGTTTCGGGCGTTGTTACTACCATATCGTCTCTCCCGAGCAAAATGTTGTCAATTGGAAAGAATATCATTCAGGGCTTATGGAATGGTATATCCGATATGACCGGCTGGATTATCGACAAAATACAAGGATTCGGCAGTTCTGTCCTTGATGGAATTAAAGATTTTTTTGGTATCAAATCACCATCCAGGTTGATGCGTGATGAGGTCGGAAAATATCTTGCTCAGGGCGTTGGCGTGGGATTTGAGTTGAACATGCCAACGGATGATATGATCAAGAGCGCAGATGCGGCGATCCGGCGAATGAAGAAGGCAACCGCAACTGTGACGGGAGCGGATTCTAAGAGCAGAAGGAACGTAGGCGGCATAAAGAACAACCCGATTGATAATCCACGTGAAGGGATTGACTATAATCGGCTGGAGCGGATTCAGCGTAAAGTAGCAAAGGAACAGGGAAATAGACCGATCTATATTGGTACAGACCGGATCGACAAACCATTACCGAAAGGAGCGGTACCACAATTGGCATGATAGCATATTATAAAAATTCAAAAGGTGAAATTCTGAATTTGACGAAAGCGCCATTTCGGACAGTTGAGGCGGACTGGTTTGATGCAGATTGGGAGGAATCAGATTCAGGATATGAAAAAACAGTTAATATTGACGTGTTTGGCAAACGGGCAGAATTTGTACAGAATATGGAATATCTATACAGTGTAATTGCAGTTGATGCCGAAGAAGGCGTATATGGATGCCTGTATGTGAATGATACTTTCCTGCGCTGTCGAGTTCAGTCATCTGTAAAAGATAGCTGGAAAGGATATGTTTACGCCGAAGTGGAGTTGACTTTTACAGCTCCGGAACTGGCATGGATGACGGAAATAAAAAAGGAATTCCTGCCGCAGTCTTCCGCGGTAGCTGCAGATGGAATGGACTTTCCGTTTGATTTTCCGTTTGACTTTGCAGACGAAAGAAGCGGAACGGCTGTCTGGGAGGTGGATCATGTTACATCCAGTGATTTCCAGATGATTATTTATGGCCCGTGTGTTAATCCACGTGTATTGGTAAACGGCTGGCCATACGGGGTTTATACTACCCTTGAGGCAATGGATTACATGGTTATAGACAGCAGAGACTGCACAGTATTTAAACATTTATCAAACGGTACAGTTCAGAATTTATTCCATGATCGGTATCTGGAGCAGTCGATTTTTGAGAAAATGCCTTCCGGGCTGTTGCGGATCAATTGGTCCGGTGCCTTTGGCTTTGACATTATCCTGTTCCCGAAAAGGAGGGAAGCAAGATGGTGACACTGGCAAATAAGGAGCTACGGGAACTGGGGTTTATTAAAGATGCGAATGTGACCGTAGATTTGAACGGAAAGCGTGACTTTTCGGTACAAATTGCACGAAGTAACTGGTATGAAGAACTGACATTTTCGAGTCTGATCTATATTATGGGGACTGAATATGGTGGTATTATTGGTGAGGTCCTGACAGATACTACGCTGGATTATGTAGAATTGAAGGGGCTGTCCTGGCGGGGGCGTCTGGCCAAGAAGATTATACAGCCGCCGGCCGGATCGGATTATAAAACGGTATCCGGAGAATTACATACAGTCATGAAGAGTCTGATCGAGCCTGAATTCGACGGGCTCTTTGTTGTATCACATGAAAATACCGGCGTAACCGTCAGTAATTATAAGTTTGACCGGTACTGTACTCTGCTCGACGGCTTGACGAAAATGCTGAAAAGCAAAGGATACAGGTTGAAGCTGACGTTTCAGAGAGAAGAGAATGAGCCCGGGTATCTCTATATTGAGGCGGTGCCGATTGTAGACTATTCGAGTCAGATTGAGCTATCCCGGGACTGCCAGCTGAATTATACAATGGATGATAAGCGTGACGGCGTGAATCATCTGATTGTTACGGGAAAAGGCGAGCTGCAGGACCGCAATGTACTGCATTTGTATGTTCAGAAAGATGGAAGCCTGGGTAAAACACAATATTATACCGGCCTGCAGGAGATTGCGGAGGTCTATGAGAATACATCAACAGAAACAGATGAACTGGAGGAAGCGTCTATTGAGAAGCTGCAGGAGCTGATGAATAAGAAAACTTTCAAGATGGATGTTGCAGCTCTGGGCATTGGTGTGGATATTGGCGATATTGTGGGCGGACGGGATTACCTGACGGGCATGTATATGGCGAAGCCAGTTGAGAACATCATATATGAACTGACCGGTGACGTTGAATCGAAAAATTACAAATTGGAAGGAGAGGATAAAAAATGAAGATAATGTCTGGAAAGACTGGAGCCCCTCATGTGACGAGCCAGCAGTTCAGGCAGCTGGTCGAAGGAACAGTCGGACAGGGCAGCTATATACTGAATAGCGGTGAAAATCTCGAAGCAGAACTGAGTTCCAATAATCTGCTGAAGATCCGGAGCGGTATAATGAGCCATCATGGCAACCTGTCTATTGTGGATATCGGAACCTATGATGAAGTAACAATCCAGAACGGTACGCAGGGGATGAAGCGTATTGACCTGATTGTGAATCGGTACACCAAAAATGATGAAACCGGTATTGAAGAGAATGAGTGGGTTGTGATTATGGGAACTCCGGATGCCGAAAGCCCGGTTGCGCCGGCGTATACAGAAGGAAATCTGCAGAATGGGGATCTTGTGGATGATTGCCCTGTGTTTGAGGTCCATTTGGACGGGATAAATGTGACCGAAGTGGTGAGTCTGCTTTCTGCATCACCAGACATCCCTACGCTAAATGCGTCTTTGTCTGATTTGTCCGACGAAATTGATGGTAAAGAACCAACGCAAAAACGCGGCGGGAGCGGTTGTTATCGCAAATCTGGGTACGAATGTATTTTACAGGCAGCCGATGTGCCCGCAAAAGATGTTGTAAAAACGTTAACCACGGCATATAGACCGATATCGGAGCCCGCAACTGTAACTGGATGGTGCAAAAATAATAATACTGGCGGGTACTATCCGTGCGTGGGACGCATTAACACAAATGGTAAATTCCAATATCTATCCGCGCTAAATGAGTTAGGGCAAACTACCCCTTATTACATTTACAGCGAAGCGCTTGGTGAAAATGTATTATCGCGATTTAACGTATGGTTAACGGGAACTTGGTTGACCGCAACGAATGGAACATGATTACAAAAGCTGAATCACGCCGCCTGTAAACTGCAGCGATATCGTATCATTATTTACAGCTGCGGAAATTGCCCCGGAGAAATCGTACTGATATCTGATACACCCTAAATCCTTTAATATCGATAGCGTTCCTTGGCTTTGTGAAAATCCGTGCGCTGTATCATTTTCTCCGAGTAGATAATTTCCATTCTGCCTAATAACGCCCTTGGCCTGACTTGTTTTTGCGCTTTTAATATTGTCAAGACGCTTCCCGACAGGTATGGTCACATATATACGTGTTTTACCATTTGTGATATACCCGTTTGCAACTAACTGATTGAGGTCTATTTCGTCACCTGGCTCAAAATATAACTTCGACAAAGACGCATTTAACACATAGATATGAGAAAGGATGATCACATGAAACTTATTTATAATGATGCAACTGAAATTGTCGTCCAGCAGGTAGAGCCTTACGGCGATTATTTGCGTATTCTGGTCATTGGTACCACTCCGGAACACCTTAAAGAACTGTTTACCGACTCGTCCCGTACATCCCGGATGATCGTGCAGGAACGTGGCCAGACGATTGCCACGTACGAGGGATATACAGCGTTTTACCGGACAGAGATCTATACCGGAAAAATCTATGGCATAGTAATGTACAAGCCGGAGAAGACTCCGGAGGCGCAGTCAGCTATGGTGCAGGCTGCGGTCACTGTTGCACAGATCCAGGCTCAGAATTTGACGGATGAGCAGGCCATTACCGTGAAAGATATTTATCCTATATGGGATGGGAATGGTGCGTCATATCAGAAGGATTACTATCTGACATATGACGGAAAGCTGTATAAGGTTCTGCAGGCGCATACCTCGCAGGCTGACTGGGCACCGGATGCGGCGCCGTCACTCTTTGCGGAAGTACTCCCTGGGCAGGGCGGTACTAGCGTTGGTGAATGGGTGCAGCCCGGATCAACAAACCCGTATCAGATGGGAGACAGAGTAACCCACAAAGGCAAAATGTGGGAATCTCTGATTGACGGGAATGTCTGGGAGCCCGGCGCACAGGGATCGGAAGCTCTGTGGCAGGAAGTAACAGAATAAGGCAGGTGAGAATATGAGCATCAGAGACAGACCGTGAACCGGTCTTATTTTTATGCATAAAATAGTATGGAGGTAGAACCCGTGTACATAAGCATAGGGACAATTATTACGGCAAGTAGTCTGATCGGGGCGCTGGGAGTGATTGGAGGAGTGCTGATCGCGGCGTATAAGTTCTTTAAAAAACCGGAAGAGCTTGAAGAAAAGCTCAAGAAGATCAGAGAAACCCATGAAGAGGACATCCGGAAGATTAATGAAGAACAGTGCTTGGTCACTTATGGACTCTTGGCCTGCCTGAAGGGACTGAAGGAGCAGGGCTGCAACGGTCCTGTAACAGAAGCAATAAATAAGATTGAAAAGCACCTGAACAAACAGGCGCATGATATGGAGGAATGACTATGGAACAGATTATGAATTATGTGAAACCGGAATTGATTATCGTAGCAGCAGTATTGTATTTTGTCGGAGTTGGCCTGAAAAAGGCCCAGGCTATGCCGGATAAGTATATCCCGATTATTCTGGGGGCAGCCGGTATTGTGATCTGCGCTGTCTGGGTGGTTGCCACCTGCCCGTTGAATACCGGTCAGAATATCGCAATGGCCATTTTTACAGCGATCGTACAGGGAATATTAGTGGCCGGGTTAAGCACATATGTGAATCAGATCATTAAGCAGGTTCAGAAAACAGAGTAGATCAAAGGACGGGCAACCGTTCTGTTTGTGTGTTGCGACGCCGCAACGGAAAGGAGTGAATTATATTATGGCAGATGAAAAAACAATGGTAGCAGAAGAAAAAGATGATATTGAAGGTGTGGAGCTGGATATGGACGTAGAACCGACGGCGGAAGAGATTGCGGCAGCGGAAGCAGCTGCAGAGGAGGAGTAGATTATGGCAAAGTATAATGTACATGCAGGACATAACAGCATTGTCCCGGGAGCATCCAAGTATCTTAATGAAGTTACAGAAAACAGAAAAGTAAAGAATAAGGTGATCCAGCTGCTTAAAGCTGCAGGACACACTGTATATGACTGTACAGACGATTCGGGAAGGACAGTAGGTGCAAACCTGGCTAACATTGTGGCCAAGTGTAATAAGCATACAGTAGATCTGGACATCAGTATTCATCTGAATGCCGGAGGTGGCACTGGTACAGAGGTATTTTATTACACGGGCAGCGCCACGGGGAAAACAAAAGCGGCAGCAGTCAGCCAGAAAGTTGCTGCAGCACTGGGCATCAGAAACAGGGGCGCGAAAGCATCTTCCGGGCTATATGTACTGCGGAATACAAAAGCTACAGCGATTCTTGTTGAATGCTGTTTTGTAGACTCAAAGACTGATCAGGGCAAGTGGAATGTTGACAAATGTGCGGCAGCTATTGTTGAAGCGATTACGGGCAAAGCGGCATCCTCCGGCAGTTCAGGCTTCGGATCAGACAAACCGGCAGCAAGTACCGGTAAAAAATCCACGGATACAATTGCAAAAGAAGTTATTGCCGGTGAATGGGGAAATGGTAACGACCGTAAGAAAAAACTTGAGGCAGCTGGGTATAACTATAATACGATTCAGAAAAGGGTCAATGAAATGTTGGGCGTAAAAGCATCCTCTTCTTCAGGATCCTCCGGGACAACGAAGAAGACTCTGAAAGTTGGAATGAAAGCGAAACCGAAAACAGCTGTTTCATATGATGGTGTGAAACTGATTTCTTCCGTTACTAAAAAATATTACAAGGTGATTGAGATCAAGGGATCCCGTGTGGTCCTGGGGGACGGTCTGAATACCGCCTTCAATATCAGTAATCTGACGTATTAATAATTTACCCCGGAGCCATCACTCCGGGGTGGAATATTGTATCATCCTCTGTTTTCGTGTTGCATTTCGTGTTGCATATCACTCTAAAATGCAACACGGATTATAATATTTTAGAATTATTCTAAAATAACTAAAGTTCCGCAAACCGCGTATTTACGCGGAAAAAACAAAAATCCCGCAACCACATGGGTTACGGGATTGATGCGGAAGAAGAGACTTGAACTCTCACAGGATTAACTCCCACTAGAACCTGAATCTAGCGCGTCTGCCATTCCGCCACTTCCGCTCGACAAGTGATATCTTATCACATTGAATTCTGTTTGTAAACCCCTAAATTAAAAAAAATTTACAAGAATGAAACAGACGGATTCTGACGCTCCATTCCGGACGGCTGAATTTTGTCCCTTTATAGCATACCGGCGGCCTGTCTGCGCTTTGCAGCGGCAAACAGGGGATCCGCCGGTATAAGGAGGGTCATATAAAATTGAACAGCCCGATACGGGCGCCGCGCCGGAATGACAGTTTATACGGCACGAAGATACTGCACGCTGTAAGGCGGCATCTGAAGCTGCCCGTGAAGAGAAATCTTTTCCAAAGTTCCGGTGGCTCCGGGAGCAGCGGAATCTTCAGAGCTTTCTGCATTCCCGGCGGGTGCTTTGTCCGCTTCTGTTAAATCCGGACTCAGCAGCTCGGTATATTCTCCCTGAAGTTCTCCGTTCCCCGCGGTGTAAGGCGCATCCGATGCATTGATTGCAACCAGAACCCGGTCATGCTCTGTCCTGCGTTCAAAAACAAGCTGATGGTTGGTGATTACTACGTTTTTATAATAACCATTGCACAGAGCGTCGCTGGTTCTGCGGACTGCAATCAGTTTCCGGATAAAATCTGTCAGTTCGTTGGGCTTTGGCTCTTCGAAACAGGGGCGCAGGGCATAGTCATTATCCGGGGCTTTCTCTCCTTCCTCTCCCCACTCGCTTCCATAATAGATACAGGGGATGCCGGGCATTCCGAAGAGGATGCCGTAGGCCAGGGGAAGATGATTCTTATTGGTCAGTATGCTGGCAATTCTGGTTACATCATGGTTATCCACAAAGTTCATCAGATGCTTGCCCCGGTAGAGGCACCACTGTTCCGCACCGTACTGGCGGTTCAGAGAGTGGGCGATCTCGAACATATTCATGCTGTTGAAACTGGAATAAATGCCTTTATAACATTCGTAGTTTGTACAGCTGTGGAGCATCTCATCATTTACGATCAGGTTATAGTCTCCGAACAGTACTTCCCCGATAAGGGCAAAGCCGGGTTTGAGCTCTTCGCAGAACCGGCGGAGGCGTTTCATAAAATCGTGATCCAGGGAATATGCTACATCCAGGCGGAGCCCATCGATTCCGAATTCCTCGATCCACATTTTTACGCAGCTGAGGAGATAGTCTGTTACGGCCGGATTGCGGAGGTTCAGTTTTACAAGTTCATAGTGTCCCTCCCAGCCTTCATACCAGAATCCGTCGTTGTAGCCGCTGTTTCCGTCAAAATTAATGCAGAACCAGTCCTTGTACGGCGAGTCCCATTTCTTTTCCTGTACATCTTTAAAAGCCCAGAATCCGCGGCCCACATGATTGAACACACCGTCCAGCATGATCTTAACATCATGCTGATGCAGGGTCTGACAGACCTCTTTAAAGTCTTCGTTTGTACCCAGCCGGCAGTCGATTTTCATGAAATCTCTTGTGTCGTAACCATGATTATCCGATTCGAAAATCGGATTAAGGATAATAGAGCCGATGCCAAGGTCCTGCAGATATTCTGCCCATTCTCCGATTTTCAGAATACGGTGCGCGGTAATTCCGTCGTTGTGTACCGGCGCTCCGCAGAATCCGATCGGATATATCTGGTAAAAAGTTTCATTGTAAGCCCACATATTATGCTTCCTTTCTTAGTTGATATTTTGGCTGTATTTCGAAAAGCGCTGTATGCAGTTCCGGCTTTTCTGTCCTTGTTTAAGTATACCATGATCCGGCCAAAATGGAAAGCCGGGAGGAAGCGCAGAAAAAGAGAAGGGAAGAGCGCAAAAGGCGGTGAAAATGTGATATAATTCTGTAGAAAAGAATCAGTAAGCTGCATGGAAAACGGGGAAAATTCAGTGAGATGGAAAAGACTGAAATCCCGGACAGGAGGTGGCGGGCATGAAAAGAAGAGAAAATGTGAAAAAACGTATATCTGTGCTGACTCTTGCAGGCATGCTGGCTGTGTCGGCGTGCCCGCTGAGCGCCTCGGCAGAAAATATACCGGACAGCGCGGCCGGGGCTGAAGAGGTGCAGGCATCATCCGCAGAAGACGTGCCGGAAGATAGCGGCAGCCTTTGGAAAGAGGAAACCGGATCTGCGGCCGGACAAGATGCAGAAAAAGATAGTTCCGGAAACGAAGCGGAAGTGACAGAACAGGACGGACAGGGCGGAGCGGAAGAGCCTGAAAATGAAGCCGGCGGAGTACTGGCTATGCAGAAAAATCCGATTCAGACGAACGAAGAGGAGGGGCGGGAACAGGAAGACAGCGGCCGGAACGGACAGGAGAGCGGCGAAGGCGGGCAGCAGAGCAGCGATACCGGGGATGCCGCGCCGTCGGACACTGCATTTTTTCGGACCGATCCTGACACAGGTATCTGTGCGGAAGCTGCTGCAGGCGTTTTCCCTGCCGGCACGCTGATGATAGTAACGCCTCTGACGGAAGGGGAAAATTATGATCTTCTCCGGAAGCTTCTGTCAGCTGCGGCGGATCAGTTTCGGGTATGCGACATCAGTTTCTTTTCCGTATCAATGCCGGATTTTACAGATATGAAACCAGTTCAGCCACAGGGAAAGGTGAAAATACAGATGCCGGTTCCCCGGGGGTATGATCTGTCCCGGCTTGCTGTCTATCATATCACTACAGACGGAGGCATGACAGAGGTACCCTTTGTGCTGCAGGACGGCAGCGCGGTATTTGAGACGGATCAGTTCAGCCTGTATGCTCTTGTGGAACAGAAAGAGACGCGGACGGACCTGCCGTCCTCTCTTGAAATGACAGACAAGATTTCCCGGCTGGATCTGAACCGGACGCACAGCGGAGGCAGCGGCGCTGGGGACGGAAGCGGGGCTTCGGGCCGGACGGGCGCCGGAGCGGGCTTTTCCGGATATGTCAGCCCCCGGACGGGAGATCGTCTGAATGAAAAAGATCTGCGTTCCCGGATCTTTCTGATGGCAACGGCGCTGCTGGTATCTGCGGGAACAGCCGCTGCCGGAGGAAAAAGGAAAAAAGCAGCAGACGGAGCCGGAGACAGAGAAAATTAATATAAGAAAAATCTTGACAGGAATTGAGCGGAGGTCTATAATATTACAGCATGACTAAAGGAGAAACAGTATGCGCCATAGCCCCGGAGTATGCTGATTTCAAATATATAAAGCTAAACAAGCAAACGTTATCTGATGATTTTATAGGAGGAACACCCATGAAAACTTATATGGCTAACCCTGACAAGATTGAAAGAAAATGGTATGTGGTTGACGCTGCCGGCTGCACATTAGGACGTCTTGCATCTGAGGTCGCTAAAGTGCTCAGAGGAAAGAACAAACCGGAGTATACACCGCATATTGATACAGGTGATTATGTAATCGTTGTTAATGCTGAGAAAGTAAAAGTAACAGGAAAGAAGCTTCAGCAGAAGATCTACTACAACCACTCTGATTATGTCGGAGGAATGAAAGAGACAACACTTGCCGAGATGATGGCAAAGAAACCGGAAAAGGTAATCGAGCTGGCTGTTAAAGGAATGCTCCCGAAAGGACCTATGGGAAGAGACATGATCAAGAAACTTCATGTATACGCCGGAGCAGAGCATACACATCAGGCACAGAAGCCGGAAGTTCTGACATTTTAGGTAGAGGTTGAAAGGAGGATATAACAGTGGCTAACGCAAAATACTACGGAACAGGAAGAAGAAAAAAATCAGTAGCAAGAGTTTATCTTGTACCTGGAACAGGAAAGATCACAATTAATAAAAGAGATATCGACGAGTATCTTGGCCTTGAGACACTGAAGGTTGTCGTACGCCAGCCGCTCGTTGCTACAGATACATTAGATAAGTTTGACGTAATCGTAAACGTAAAAGGCGGCGGTTACACAGGACAGGCAGGAGCAATCCGTCACGGTATTGCAAGAGCACTCCTTGAGGCAGACGCTGATTACAGACCGGTGCTTAAGAGCGCAGGATTCCTGACTCGTGACCCGAGAATGAAAGAGCGTAAGAAATACGGCCTCAAGGCTGCCCGTCGCGCTCCGCAGTTCAGCAAGCGCTAAACTTTATCAAAAGTGGTCAAAAACCCCGGAACTACGCGGTTTCCGGGGTTTTTCCTTTTCAAATGGTTTGACGCAATTTGACAGAACGAAGCCTCTTTTAACCCGTTTTCTATGGGTTAAATGGTGGACAACCACCCCAAAAAGAGGGCTTATGGGTTAAAAAATAGGACAACCGAGACGCGATTTTGGGATGCCAAGGGGATGTTTATTTATACATCTCCAAGAGACCTTTTTCGTGAAAACGGTTTGTCTGAATTTGACCTAATTTGAACAAAAGAGAATAAATCTAATCGCCAAGCGCTCAGTATTTTCTACTGGGCGCTTTTTGCGTTTCCGGGGAATTTCATTCCGGGATAAGAAAAGGCCGTCACTTTCAATTTTTGAAGTGGCGGCTTTTTCTATTTCCAGAAGCCATAGAACAATTCAGAAATGAGGTGAAGTCATTGAACACGCAAATCATCGCCATCGCCAACCAGAAAGGCGGCGTTGGCAAGACAACCACCTGCGCGAACCTGGGGATTGGGCTGGCGCAGGCCGGAAAGAAAGTGCTGCTGATCGACGGGGACCCGCAAGGCAGCCTGACCATCAGCCTGGGCCACCCCCAGCCGGACAAGCTGCCCTTTACCCTGTCCGACGCGATGGGCCGTATCCTGATGGACGAGCCGCTGCGACCCAGCGAGGGTATCCTGCACCACCCGGAGGGTGTTGACCTGATGCCTGCGGACATCCAGATCGGAAGAGCACACGTCTGAACTCCAGTCACCGCAGCCAAATCGTATGCCGTCTTCTGCATGAAAAAAAAAAACAAGAGAGCAGAGCAGGCAGATGTCGATGCGATCATGCAATTGATGCAAGAAGCAGTGGATACTGTGAAGGTTTCCGATTGGTTTCTGCCAGATAACAGACAATATATAGAAGAACACATAAGCGACCGGGGATTTACATTGAAGGCTTTATCAAGTAACAATGAGATCTTGGGCTTTTTTATTGTCGATCTTCCGGGAGAGTCAAAACATAATCTTGGATATGATCTGAATTATGACGATCATAAGATACACAAAGTTGCACATATGGACTACGCAGTTGTGACAAGTAAAGCAAGAGGTTTGGGGCTTCAGAGAAGATTTTTCAAAGAGGCAGAGAAACAATTAGAAGACACGATATATGAATACTTCCTTGGAACCGTTCATCCGGATAATATCTACA
>USFD01000082.1 GCA_900553885.1 uncultured Ruminococcus sp. | reverse complement strand
CTTTCTCAGCCCCGGCCTCCAGGCGCCCGCGATACATATTGAGCGTCTCAATATCCCGGTAATCTTCAATCCTGTCAAACCGGACATTCGTCATCCCCAGTTCTTCTCCCTGATAGATATATGGCGTGCCCTGCATTCCATGAAGGACAGCGGCCAGCATCTTTGCGGAGGGAACCCGGTATGCACCGTCATCGCCCCAGCGGGAAACGATTCTGGGCAGATCATGATTGTCCCAGAACAGACTGTTCCAGCCTTTTCCATACAGCTCTCTCTGCCATTTTTCCAGACATTTTTTCAGCCGCACAAACGGGAGCGGCGCAAGGTCCCATTTTTCTTTTCCTTCCTCCTGATCCAGCACCATGTGTTCGAACTGGAAAACCATGGAAAATTCACTTCCGTCCGGATTACTGTATTTTTTCGCAATCGCAGGAGTAGCGCCCCAGGCCTCTCCCACGGTAATCAGATCTCCCTTCCGGAACGTCTCCCGGCTCATTTCCTGCAGATACTCGTGAAGTCTGGGGCCGTTGTTTGTAATACCAAGATCCGGCTCCTTCGCGATCTGATCAATCACATCCAGCCGGAAACCGCCCACGCCTCTGTCCATCCACCACAGAATCATATCATAGATTTCCCGGCGGACTTTCGGATTGTCCCAGTTCAGATCCGGCTGCTTTACAGAAAACTGATGGAAATAATACTGCTTCAGCTCCGGCACCCACTCCCATGCAGGACCGCCGAATGTGGACTTCATATCGTTCGGATAAACGCCCTCTTCTCCATCTCTCCACACATAATAATCATGATAAGGATTATCTTTCCCTTTTACAGCCTCCTGAAACCAGCGGTGCTCGTCCGATGTATGGTTGAGCACCAGATCCATAATAATTTTTATATCCCGCTTTCCTGCCTCCCGGATCAGTTCATCCATATCCTCCAGTGTACCGAACATAGGATCAATCTTCTGATAATCAGAGATATCATATCCATTATCATCCTGAGGCGAGCAGTACATCGGAGAAATCCATACCGCATCAATTCCCAGATCTTTCAGATAGTCCAGGCGGCTGATCATTCCACGGATATCTCCATACCCGTCCCCGTTGGAATCCTGAAAGCTTTTGGGATAAATCTGATATACTACCGCGTTTTTCCACCATTTGTCTGTATGTTCTCTCATAATTACTCTCCCTTCTCCCACAGGCCGGAACGGTTTCCCACGGCCGAAACAGGACGGCCCCGCGGTAAAACAGAGGCCAAAACCCGCTTTGTTCTTTTTCCGGTTAACCGTTCTTCCGTATCAGAGTTCTTTTTCCGGTTAACCGCTCTTCCGTATCAGAGTTCCTTTTGGTTCCAGTATGTTATCGTGGTAATTTCTGGCAAAAAGGATTTCGCCGCCAGGTTCCGTCTTTACAGCCTCCCGGGAACAATTCAAAAGCACTTCCAGCTTTCTGTTCTGCGAATCCAGCTTGATGTATTCCACACAGCGACTGTTTTCATACTGATTCGGGAAATGAAAATACAGGCTTCTGCATGCTTCCTCCCGGCGGCGGATCTTTATAAGCGTCTTTATCTGTGCGATCCGCTCTTTGTTCTCTTCCGTTCCTATCTTCTCCCACGGCATACAGCGCCTGCAGTCCGGATCGAATCCGCCCTCCATGGCAATCTCCGTCCCGTAATATATACACGGACTGCCCGGCAGTGTAAAAAGCACAGCCAGCTGCTGATAAAACAGATCCAGGTCATGGAACCGGTTCATCAGCCTTTCTGTATCGTGGGAATCCAGCAGATTAAACAGAACATTATTGTTCTGCTGCATATACATAGTATAACAGCGGTTCACCATATATTCAAACGTTTCCTTTCCCAGGGATTCATCCAGGAAAAAGTCATGAATTCCGCTCATAAGGGGATAATTCATAACAGAATCGTACTCGTCTCCCTGAAGCCACTGACTGGCGTCGTGCCAGATTTCACCCAGCAGGTAAATATCCGGTTTGAGATTTTTGAGATGTTCCCGGATCCGTTTCAAGAACCGATGGGATACTTCATTTCCCACATCAAAACGTATGCCGTCAATATCATATTTTTTCACCCAGTCCTCACATACCTTGCAGAAATAAGCAATCACTTCATCATTATTGGTATTAAGTTTGGGCATCCCGTCCGCAAAAGCAAAGGAAAAAAATCTTCCGTCTCTTGTATCAGCATGACGGTTCAGATTCTCCCAGTCGCGGATCATAAACCAGTCTGCATAAGCGGAATTCCTGCCCTTTTCCTGAACATCCAGCCAGGGAGCGAACTTTCTTCCGCAGTGGTTGAACACAGCGTCCACCATAATCCGGATTCCTCTTTCATGGGCCTGGCGGCAGAGACTGCGCATAACCTGGTCGTCTCCGAATGCAGGATCGATACGGGTATAGTCGGTGGTATCATACTTGTGGCTGGACTCTGCCTCCATAATCGGATTCAGATAAATTCCAGTAATTCCCAGTTCCTGGAGGTAGGGAAGTTTCTGACGGATGCCTTCCAGATTGCCTCCGTATCTCTCTTTGTTTGTTACCTTCCCGGTCTGCCAGGGAGTAATACCCGGATCTTTCTTCTCCGGCGTCCCGTTGCAGAACCGGTCCGGAAAAATCTGGTACCAGACCGTATCATTTACCCAGTGAGGCGTCCGGTTTACGTCTGCCGGATTCATCCACGGCACAACAAAACACTGCAGCATCCTTCCTTCCAGACGGATCTGTTCTTCAGTCAGGAAGCCGTCCTCCAGATAGTACCACACCTGATCATCGGTGTGCAGTTCAAAATAATATTTACATCTTTTGTAGGGCGGTACGAGAGTGGTCGTCCACCAGATCTGATGAGGAAGACGTTTTTTATACACAATTTCTTCCCTTGTGCCTGTCCACTTTTCATTGCCGCCCAGAATACCGGCCTCAAAGGGATCTCCGTAATAAATAAACACCCGTTTTACGTCATATCCGGTTTTCAGATTTATAATAAGTTCATTTTCATTCAGAGCATAGCTCATCTGTTCTGATGTTTTATGGTAAACGCCTGCAAATTCCATCACTGTCTTCCTTCCCTGATATATTGATTTTCCTGTTCCGGCATTTTTCAGACGTGCTCCAGCGCTTCATATACCCGGAGCAGCTCGCCCACACTCCACGCCTGGGCGAAACATCCTTTGGAAGATACCGGATTTTCTCCGTCGTAAATCTCCGGGAGCTGTCCGATACAGCCCTCCCGCATGGCGCTTTCCAGAACTTCCAGCTGTGCCTTCACCAGATTTTCAGCCTCTTTGCTGCCGTGATGTACTTTCAGATATGCAAGATAATATCCGCCCAGAGGATACGCCCATACGGTTCCCTGGTGATAGGCCATATCTCTTTTCAGCATTTCACCTTCATAGACCGGATGAAACTGAGGATCTTCCGGATCCAGCGTACGCAGTCCGTACGGCGTGTACAGTTTTTCAAATACAGTATCTATTATCTGACGCTCTTTCGCTTCATCCAGCATGGTAAAGGGCATAGACAGCGCCCAGATCTGATTGCAGCGGATCTGACGGTCCGCATCTGTCCCGGAAATCACATCCTTCAGACAGTGTCTGTCCTCCATCCAGAAAATGCTGTTAAAAGATGTCTTTACCTTTTCCGCCAGCTCTGCAAATTCTGTATCACTTTCCCCGGACAGCGGAGCCAGTTCTTCCATAATCCGGAGGGCATTGTACCAGTAGGCATTCACCTCCACCGGTTTGCCGTGCCGGGGCGTCGGAAGAATTTCTCCGGCCCGCACATCCATCCAGGTTACCTGATCCAGATCTTTCCCCGCCATCAGAAGTCCATCCGAATCCATATGGATTCCGTATTCTGTTCCTTTCTTATAACACTCCACAATCCGTCTCATTACCGGATAAACTTCCCTTACGAAATCCCGGTCACCTGTCCTGTTATAGTACAGAAAGACACAATTGATAAAAAGAAGGGAGGCATCCACGGTATTATACATGGGCTCGTTCTCTCCCTCCGGGAACAGATTCGGCATAAGGCCATCCTTTTCATACGCGGCAAAAGTCCGGAGAATAGACTTTGCCTCCTCATATCTGCCTGTAGAAAGGCAGATACCGGGCAGCGCAATCATAGTGTCTCTTCCCCAGTCCTCAAAAAACGGATATCCTGCAAGAATCGTTTTCCCGCCGGTAGATTCCCGTTCGGAAAGGAACTGATCCGCACTTTTTGCCAGAAAAGCGGCTGTTTCAGAACGGAATCCTGCTGTTTTCGCCAGCTCTTTGCGTCGCTGCTTTTCTTCATCTATAATCTGCCGGACAGAGGGCAGGGTATATTCTTTTTTCTCTTTGTTCTCCGGGTTTTCCTTTTCCGGGCGATTCATGGTATACAGAAGCTCAAAGTCCGCTGTTTCCCCCGGTCCGGCCCACCATACAATCCGATGTCCGGCCCTGGCCATCCCGGTTTTTGTTCTGCCATCACAGGCATCGTAAGCGTAGAAATACTTCTCGGTTTTTTCCGGCATATCCTCAATCTGCCCGTTGGTATAAAAATGCAGAAAAAGCCCCCTGCTTTCTATTGTGCCGGCTCTGTAAGCGGAACACTCCGGCACTGCTTCTCTTCTCTTATATTTCTGATCGGCGCGGATGTCTTTCCCCTTTTCCGCAAAACGGAAATAAGGTGTAACCGCCAGTCTGACCCGGCTCCGGGTCCGATTGGCAACATGCCAGCGGACGGCAATGGTATTTTCCCCCTGCTTCATGGCCGCCTCTTTTTCAATCTCCACCCCGCTGACATGGAACCGCCAGACAGGGGTGTCTTCCCAGGAAAATTCCGACAGGAAGCGGTATCCTTCCTGCCTGCTGCCGTCAGCATACTCCTGGCTGGAAAGGAAGCAGGACCGTTCCCCGACTGTGATCTCTTCTTCCAGCCTCTGAATCAGGTGATATCTGTGATTCGGAGCTTCTGTACATGCCATGAAAAATGCATGGTCCCCCCGGGCGGCAGCTCCGGTCATGGTCAGGGAAGAATATCCTCCCAGTCCGTTTGTCATAAGATAACAGTTTTCCAGGCCCCTCTCAAATGTCTTCCAGTCCTGTTTTCCATATACCCATTTCATACTGCGTCCTTCTCCTCCCGCCATTCTTTCTGCTGCCGCTGTCCGCCCTTTTTCCGTTTATTTCCGTACTCCTTTCTGATACGGACCTGCACGGTTCCGGACACAGGGCTGTCCGCTCTGTGTCCCAGAATCAGAACGCTCTGCGCTGCCGCCGTCACACTTTTTGGCGCCGCAGCAGAATATTTCCATCTGGTGCTGTCCAGAGCGTCACAGAGAATCTCCCAGCCATTCCCCTCCGGTTCAGACACGATTTTCTGCTTCGTACTGTTGTATATGATCCACAGCCTGTCCCATTTGGAACAGCAGTTTTCGCTTCGATTATCTACCATAAAGCTTACAATTCCATCGGATTTGCAGATATACTCGATCCGCTCCGCAGCCTTTGCGGACTTATCGCAAAGTCCGGGAAGCTGTCTTCTGAGCCCGATCAGCCCTTTGTAATATTCTACAAGGCCCTGATTCTCCCAGGCCAGCCTCCAATCCAGCCGGTTCAGAGCTACCGGCGCATTAAACGAATCCTCCATCCCGTTTTTTGTGCGGGCGAACTCTTCGCCGGACAGAAGAAACAGTGTGCCCTGGCACGTCATATAAATGGCAGCGGCCATCCGGTTCAGGCGCATCCTTTCTCTCTCTTGCGCAGTCTCTCCCAGTTTATCCCATAAAGTCTGGTTATCGTGGGATGACACATACGTTATAATCTGGGAAGGAGCCTTCACGGGAGCTGTCTCCCCTTTAATGCTGGATACGCCGGTTTTTCCCCAGGCTGATACACTTTCTGCAATATCATTTTCGTATCCCCGGGCACCGGTTATAAACCCGGGACGCTTTATTTTCAGAGCAGAGCCTTTCACAGCGTCCCTTGTCAGATCGCAGAACATCCCGATATTTTCATCCAGCAGATTAATATTTCCCCGAAGAGCCCTGGGCGCCCCGTTTTCTATTGCTGTCTCCTGAGCCGCCCATGGCTCTCCGAACAGAATTTTTACCCCTTTTCCATACCGCACATCCAGCTCCCGGCGGATCCGGTTCATCAGAGATACATCCAGGAGCCCCATCAGATCAAACCGGAACCCGTCAATATGGTATTCCTCTGCCCAGTACAGAACTGACTCAAGGATATAGTCCGCACACATCTCCCTCTCGCTGGCCACATCATTTCCGCAGGCAGATCCGTTGGAAATTCTGCCATCGTCAAATACCCGGTAAAAATACCAGGGTGCTGTTCGCTGAAACCAGGAATCCAGAGAATAGGTATGATTATATACCACATCCAGAATCACGCCGAATCCCTGGGCATGGAGAGCCTGTACCATTTCTTTCATCTCCCGGATACGGACTTCTCCATGCCTGGCGTCCGTAGCATAGGACCCTTCCGGGACATTATAATTCACCGGATCATACCCCCAGTTAAACTGGGTGTCATCTCCCGCCTCGTCTACAGATCCAAAATCATAGGCAGGCATGATTTCCACATGCGTCACTCCCAGGTCCTTCAGATAGTTCAGGCCTGTGGGATGAATTCCATCATGATAAAGCGTCGTATCCCTGCATGTAAAAGCCTTATATTTTCCCCGGTACTCTTCCGGGAATCCGCCGGATTCGTCCCACGAGAACTCCTTCACATGGAGTTCATAGATGATTCTCTCCGGTCCTTCTTCCGGCGCCCGGTCCTCCTTCCATCCTTCCGGGTCCGTGCGCCGCAGATCCACCGCCATGCTGCGTCTGCCGTTAATGCCGCAGGCTCTGGCCCAGGGGTCTGCAGAACGGATCTTCTTTCCTTCAATATCCAGAACAAAATCGTAATAGATTCCGTGCATATCTTCTCCTGTCCGCCAGCTCCAGACCCCCTTTTCTTCTTTCTGCATAGGGATACAGGCAATGGCCTTTCCTCCTTCTCCCCGGGAATACAAATTCAGGGTGACACTGTCCGCAGCCGGGCTCCATAATTTGAAAGAAGCACCGGTATCTGTACAGGCCGCCCCAAGGTCATTTCCTCTGTATATATAATTTTCTTTAAAATCTGCGGTAGAATAATACTGTTTCCATTCCAAAGCTGTCTTCATATATTCTGTCCCTCTCTGTATTTACGTATAATTTTCCGTGGATTTCAATCTCCTGCCGGAGGCTGTGTCCCGGAGGGAAAACTCCTTCCGGGACTGCATCTTCCGCCTGCCGGGTGATGGTGATATATCTGATGATATAACGGCGTCTGATTAACCTTTGACGGCGCCGGACAGTCCGTCAACATAATATCTCTGCATATACAGGAACAGCGCCGCAATCGGGATTGAGATCAGCACCGCGCCTGCCGCAAAGCAGGTATACCAGCTGTCGATGTATTCTTTTTCCAGCATTTTCCACAGTCCGATAGCTATGGTGTACTGATCCGAATTGGCCCTGCATATTACTTTTGCGAATATGAAATCCAGCCAGGGAGACATAAAGGATGTCAGTACGGTATAGATCACAATCGGTTTACTCAGAGGCAGCGTGATCTTCGTAAAAATCTGCCATCTGGTACATCCGTCCAGCAGTGCCGCCTCATCGACCGCTGCCGGCACAGTATCAAAGAATCCTTTGGCAATCTGAAAACTCAGTCCCGCACCTCCCGAATAAACAAGGATCAGAGCAAGTTTGATCAGATTTCCCTCTGTCATACCCAGCGCTTTTAAAATAAAGTATACAGCAATCATAGACATGAACCCGGGGAAAAGGCCCAGAATCATCGCCATATTCATATACGGTTTACGGAGTCTGAACTTCAGTCTGGACAGGCAGTAGGAAACTGCCAGCACGTAAAAAGTTGCCAGAATGCAGGAACACACCGCGATAAACAATGTATTCATAAACATCTGCGGGAAGTTCAGTATGGTTGTATCTGTAAACAGTTTCGTGTAATTGTCCAGTGTAAACGCTTTCGGGAAGAAGGTGGATACATAAGATCCTTTCTCCGCACGGAAACTGGTCAGGATAACCCAGAGAATCGGAAATACCCAGATTGCTGCCAGAACCGCCAGAATCACATGGACGATTGAATTATTGATAAACCGTTTTCTTTTTGCAGATTGAACTTTCTTTCCGGCCATGCTTAAAATCCTCCTTCTTCTTTATATGATTTCGTATTTCTGTATGTCAGCAGTGCGACAGCGGCAAGTATGATAAATGTAAGAATACCGATCACTGCTCCGATATTGTAGTACTGCTTGTCAATTGTCAGCTTGTACAGCCATGTGACAAGCAGGTCCGTCTTGCCTGCAGTAGACGACAGGTCCGTAACCGGATCTCCTCCCGACAGCAGGTATATAACGTTAAAGTTATTGACATTTCCTGTAAAGGTTACAATCAGATACGGAGTAGTAACATACAGCATGTACGGCAGGGTAATCTTTGTAAATATCTGAAGGGAATTGGCTCCGTCCACTTTTGCCGCCTCATAAAGTTCAGCCGGAATATTCTGAAGCACTCCGGTAAGCTGCAGCAGTGTGTAGGGCACACCTACCCAGATATTGACGATAATAACCGTCACTCTGGCCCAGGTCGGGTCTGTAAAGAACGGGAGGCTGGCATCCGGGGCAATCAGTCCCAGATTACGGAGAAGCACATTTACCGCGCCTTCCGGCTGAAGCATGGTGCGCATGATCAGAAGCGAAACAAACATAGGCACCGCGCAGGAAAGCACAAAGCAGAATCTCCAGAACCCTTTTGCTCTTGTTCCTTTCCGGTTGATCAGAAGGGAGACGATCATCCCAAATATGTAGTTGCTGAAGGTGGCAAAAAAGGCCCAGATAAGCGTCCATCCCAGTACGGACCAGAATGTGCTTCCCAGGATACTGCCGGAATCGAACAGTGCCTTAAAATTATCCAGCCCTACCCAGTCGAACAGCATCAGGTGACTTCCGATCTTGCTGTAGTTTGTAAACGCCATGCAGATCATAAAAATCAGCGGAAGTACCGTAAATGCAAAGATAAAAAATACCGGAGGCGTCATAAGGAGCCTGTGCAGATTCTCATGAAGCAGGGATTTCAGATCTTCCCTGAAATTGTTCACATGTTTCTTTGCCTTTGCCAGGCATTCTGCCTTATAAGCGCTCCGGAGAGCGCCCCGCCATGCCAGGAACATAAGCACTGTCAGAAATACAGTGGCCACTCCGTACAGAAGAATCAGAATCGACTGATCGCCGCCTGTATATACATAGATCTGCTGAGCCTCATCCCATACTTCTTTCTGCTCCACTGTTCCCAGAGAAGGCAGCATACTTAAAAAGCCGGCTCCGTTTACAACCATAAATACTATATATGCCACTTCGATGGCCAGATATATAAGCCCTTTTATAACCTGGCCGTGCACAATATTTCCAAATCCCATAAGCAGCATGGAAAGTTTTGTCTCAAGACCGCCCTCACGAATTGCCTTTGCAGCCGTGTAGGGAGTCGGAAAATCATTTACTCTCTTTTTAAATATTCCCATCCTCGTCACCTCATTTGATTCCGTCACTGTTCATCGCTTCATTCATCATCTCCGTCTGCTCTGCCGCATTCTCATGGGTAATCGTACCATTCCGGATGCCCTTGCCCATATTTTCCACCGGAGTCCAGCAATTACTCATCTCTGCCAGATTCGGCTGCAGAATCGAGGTGCGGTTAAATGTATCATTTGCTGCCGCCACCACTTCGTCCGATATAATTGTCTGATCTGCAAGCAGTTCTGTGTTACAGGGAACCACACTTTCCAGTTCATAGTGCAGGCGCTGAGATGCCGCATTTCCAAGATAAATGGCAAGCTCTACAGCCTGAACCATATATTTGCTCTGGGTGTTGACACCGACTGCTTTTGTTCCGGCGTAGGAATACATCTGTTTTTCCTCGCCGTTTAATGTATATGTCGGAAGCGCAGCCACACCCATGTTATCGCCCAGAGCTTCCTTTACTGCTCCGGCATCCCAGGAGCCGCTGAAAATTGCATGAACACTTCCGTCTCTGAGGCCTGCAATGCCGGAGCCAAGATCGTCAATCCGGAAGTTCGGATTGGATTCCAGATCAATCAGATAATCTGTTACCTCAGCTGCTTTCTCTCCGCCAAAGTCAACGCCTGCCGAGGCATCCGTTCCATCTCCGAACAGGGTACATCCATTGCCGATATAGAACGATGCCAGATACCAGGAATTGGTAAACGGGAAGGACACAACCCCCTTTTCCAGCATAGTGTCCAGATTTTTCACGTCTTCCTCGGAGAATACGCTTTTGTCATAGAACATAAACCATGTATTAATGGCAAAAGGCACTCCGTAAATCTCTCCATCCTTTGTTACAGAATCCAGGGAAGCCCGGGAATTTGTCCTTTCGATCTCTTCTCTGTATTTTCCCCCGAATTTCACCAGTGCATCTGCATCTGTCATTGTCGTCAGCGTATCATTGGCATACATGAAAACGTCCGCACTGGCTTCCGGATCCTGGGACACCTGTCCGGCTGCGCTGGCTTCGTCCGCTACGCCGTATACAAACGTAATATCCCACTCCGGATGTTCTTCTGCAAATGCATTGCAGCAGGTCTGAAGCCATTCCCCCTGATCTTTCGACTGATCTCCCTGAGGCGACCATACCATAAGCCGGACGCTTTCTTTCCCCTCCTGTCCGCTGCCGCATCCCGTAAGCCCTGCGGCAGCAAGCCCGGCCGTCAGCACACCTGTCAGCAGCACTGACAATGCTCTTCTTCTCATTCTTTTTTCATCCTCCTTCTCGCAAAAGTTTCGTATTGTTTCGTTGATTCTTATCTTAGTCCTTTCGGTTTACAGCGTCAAGCAATTTATCAGAAACGCACAATATTTATGTATTATTCACAGTTTCTTCTGTCACATTTTGTGCATTTTTCAAATGGTTCCGCTCTTATTCCGAAACATATCTAAACTATATATCTGTATCTGTGTCTGATTGATTTTCTGTTCCATATTCTTTATAATAAAACTGGTTATTTGTGCAAAGGAAGGCGGGCAGGATATGACAACAATCCAGGATATTGCAGATAAATTGAATATTTCAAAGGGCACTGTATCAAAAGCGCTGAACAACGCGCCCGATATCAGCGAATCTCTGCAAAAACAGATACTTGAAACCGCAGTAGAATTAGGCTATACAAAACTCAGGCGATATAAAAATGCCAGACGGAAGCTCTGCATTATTGTTCAGAAGGACAATATCCAATACAAGGAATCTCACCAGTTTGCCTATGACATTCTGATGGGCTTCCGCCAGATGGCAGAACCTGCCGGTTTTGAAGTGGATGTTGTTCCCGTTGATATTCATACACAGCGCCAGTCTTCCTATGACGTTTTTATGCTTCAGCACGATTATGCCGGAGCCTTTGTTATCGGATTTTCCCTGGGAGAGCCATGGATGAAAGATTTCCAGACAAGCCGGACTCCGGCGGTCCTCTACGACAATCATATTATCGGCAATCCTTACACCGCATATGTAGGCATTGATAATGATGAGGGCATGGATCTGGCAGTCGCGCATCTGAAAGCTCTCGGGCACCAGAAAATCGCCTATCTGAGCAGTGCGCTGGGCTCCCACATCATGCAGGTCAGGCACCGGGCCTTTTTCCAGGCAATGCACCATTATGGCCTGAAAGCCGATTCAACCTATGCCGGCTGCTCCTATTACCTGTCCGAATGCATGGAGAAGCATCTTCCCCGTTTTCTGGACATGGGCATGACCGCCGTAATCTGCTGTCAGGATACCTTTGCAAGCGCTGCTCTCACTCAGTGCCAGCAGCTCGGGTACCGTGTTCCCCGGGATATCAGCATTATAGGATTTGACGATCTGCCGATCTGCCCCTACACCTCCCCTCCTCTGACCACAGTCCGGCAGGACCGGACCGAGCTGGGGAAAAGCGGATATTATGCATTAAGCAGCCTGATGAATCAGGTATCCATCGGAACGATTCTCCTGCACGCCCAGCTGATTGAAAGAGATTCCTCCGGGCCGGCGCCGGAACAGAATCCGGATGCCGACAGATCTGAGGGATAAAGAAAAGGAGCCGGCTATGAAAAAAACACTCTCTCCCGTACTGTATCTCATTTTCTCTGCCGCCGTCCTTCTTCTTTCCGGCTGCAGCCGGCACTATACCCAGGATGAAGCGGAAAAATGGTTCAGGGAAAATGTAGTGGATGCACCGATTGATATTTCCATGGACTACACAGAAGAAAAAGGAGCGGACGGATATACAGATCATGTATGGACCGCTCATCTGAAAGATCTTCCGCAGGTAGAATTTGAACTGATCAGCGATGCCGGGTACAGTCTCTGGTCAACTTACAGTATGGATACAACTTATCACTACGAAATGGGAAAATATTATCTGCAGGAATACCGGAGAGAAAACCGGGAATCCATTCCGCTGCTTATCTCCTCCCGCAGAAATAACATACTGTCCCTGGGAACTTCCTACAAAGACCGGGAAGAACTGGAACAGATTCTCGGACAGATGGAAACTTTTTCCGGATATCTCTCCCGGCAGAAATACCCCTGCGAGATTAATTATTCCGTACGTTTTAATGAACTCCGGACCCTGGTAAACGGAGAGTATCCCGATACTTTTTCCAACGCCTCCTCCGTCCCGGAACTAAGAGACAGCGCCCTGAAGAATTTTGCGAAATACGCCGTAGTCTATCAGCTCAACACGGATCAGTTCAGCGAAGAGGAACTGATCGCTGCGGCAGATAATATGGCTGCTTATCATCCTGTTGTAACAGGGCCTGATGGGATTTCCGTCTGCTATGACGATCTGCTGGCATTATATTATGATGACGCCATATCCTTCGGCTGCCTGTATGAGATTCTTGTCAGAGAAGGTTTTTCTGATATAGCCGGCTCTCCGGAATCATTTAAATTTACCGGTACGGACGGAAAAATCTATGAATTTTCCTATGATTTTTCCGAGCAGTGTACCCCGGGAGAGATGCAGGGCCTTGGTCTGAACCCGATTAAAAGCTTCTACTATATACGCGATGGCGAAAAAATATCTCTGAATTCCTGCTGCGGCATCACATCTGAGGAGCTGCAGCAGATGACAGGTCTGACATTTCAGGAATTTTGGGAAACAGAACCTGAAAATCAGCCGGAATCTTTTTCATTTTAAAAAGGAGGGATTATAGAATGACTGACCGGAAAACTGATTATCCAAAAACGAAGCCCCTTCGGATCGCCCAGGCACAGATGCCTGTCATTACCGACCTGACCGCCTGCCGGGACTATCTGGAGGCTGCCGCCGAAAAAGCAGCCGGGCAGAAGGCACAGTTTCTCCTCCTGCCGGAAATGTTCTGCTGCCCTTATGATACGGCCTCATTTCCGGAATATGCAGAGGAAGAAGGCGGACCTGTATATACTCTATGCGCAGAAATTGCCCAAAAATACAGCATTTACTTTTCCGCCGGAACGATTCCGGAAAGAGACAGCCGGGGAAGGATCTATAATACCGCTTATGTATTTGATCCGGAAGGGCGCCAGATTGCAAAGCACAGAAAAATGCATCTCTTTGATATACAGGTACATGGCGGCCAGCATTTCCGGGAATCCGACGTACTCTCTGCCGGAAATTCTGTCACCGTATTTGACACAAGTTTCGGCACCTTCGGGCTGGCGGTCTGCTTTGACATCCGTTTTCCGGAGCTCTTCCGCCTTATGGCTCTCAAAGGCGCCCGGATCATCCTGGTTCCGGCAGCTTTTAATATGACAACCGGTCCCAGGCACTGGGAATTGCTTTTCCGGTCCCAGGCGCTGAACAATCAGATCTTCACCATAGGAACCGCTCCCGCCCGGAACCCATCCGCAGCCTACGTTTCGTGGGGGCACAGCATTGTGGCAGATCCATGGGGAGATATAATCAGTCAGATGGAGGCGGAGGAAGATTTCAGAATAACAGAAATAGATCCGGAAGAAACCACACGGGCAAGAGAACAGATCCCCGCGCTTGACGGACGGCGGACCGATATCTATTCTCTGACCGAAAAGTGAAATTTGAAATTGTCGAAATGAACCTAGATTAAGAAATATAGGAAATATTCAGAATTCCTGGATAGAATGGGACGGAGATATGGGATGTGGGATCCTTATTCCGTTCCGGAATC
>USFD01000081.1 GCA_900553885.1 uncultured Ruminococcus sp. | reverse complement strand
GAGTTTTCATCTCAGGCCTTGCTTTTAATCAGATTTCAGATCCTTTATTTTTCTCTGATTCCGGAGTGGAACAAGTATCCCACATCCCGTATCTCCGTCCCATTCTATCCCGGAAATTCTGAACATTTTCCGGTATTTCTTAATTCAAGTTCATTTTGACAAATCCGAATTGACTTGCCAGCCGGAGAGGTCTGTGCTATTATGTCTATAACACGCCAGAGAAAGGAGCTTGCTGTTATGTTGATTGAAGTTGATTTTAACAGTGATGAGGCAATCTATATTCAGCTCTGCAACCAGATTATTATGGGAATTGCCACTTCTATGATACAGGAGGGGGATTCTCTTCCGTCTGTCCGTCAGCTTGCTGACCGGATCGGAGTGAATATGCATACGGTAAATAAGGCTTACAGTGTGCTGAAAAGAGAAGGCTATATCAGTCTGGACAAGAGAAGGGGCGCGGTGATTGCTCTGGACATTGACAAAATGGAAGAAATGGAAGAGATGAGGCGCCAGCTCAGGATTGTGCTTGCCAGGGGATGCTGCAAGAATATTTCCCGGCAGGAAGTACATGAACTCGTTGATGAAATTTTTGATGATTATGAATAAAAAATGCTGAAAACAGAAGAGATTGGATAAGAGCTGATATAATGTGTCTGGCATGAGAACATAAAACAGACGACAGGAGGAATTTATGCGTTTATCATATACAAAACAGGCAGAAGATGCTATCCGCGCTGCCGGCAGAACTGCAAGGGAGATGAAGCATCCTTATATAGGAAGTGAACATCTTCTGCTGGGGCTGCGCAGGGAGTACAGCGGTGTGGCAGGCCAGATTCTTGCGAAGAATGGTGTTGAGGAAGAGAAGATTCTCCATCTGATGGATGAACTGATTGCGCCGTCAGGGGATGTACTGGACAGTACGAGACCCAAAGAGAGCCCGCGGCTGGAATCGATTCTGGAGGGAAGTGAGAAAGAGGCAGTCCGGCTTCACTGCTCCGAGATCGGAACGGAGCATCTTCTGCTTGCCATAATCCGGGATGTGGACTGTGTGGCTGCCAAGATTCTGATTACCCTGAATATCAATCTGCAGAAGATTTTTGAGGACATTATGAGTGCCTCAGGTGTTGATCCGAAAGAATACCAGGATGAGCTGCAGGAGGCGGCCAAAGGCGGCACCATGATGGAACAGTTCTGCACCGATATGACCCGCAGGGCGGAAGAGGGCAGACTGGATCCTGTGATCGGACGGGAGAAGGAGATGTATCGTCTGATGCAGATTCTGAGCCGGAGAACGAAGAATAATCCCTGTCTGACAGGAGAGCCGGGAGTAGGGAAGACTGCGGTAGTGGAAGGTCTTGCCCAGAGAATTGCTTCCGGTATGGTGCCGGAGACCATGAAAGATAAGAGGATACTGACCCTTGATCTGCCGGGGCTTATTGCGGGGGCCAAGTACCGGGGCGAGTTTGAGGAGCGGATGAAAGGTCTGATTTCTGAAGTGATTTCCGCGGGAAATGTGATTCTTTTTCTGGATGAAATCCATACCATGATCGGTGCAGGAGGAGCGGAAGGAGCCATTGATGCTTCCAGTATTTTAAAACCTTCTCTCGCCCGCGGCGAAATGCAGCTGATCGGAGCAACTACAATTGCGGAATACCGGAAATACATTGAAAAAGATGCGGCTTTGGAGCGGCGTTTCCAGCCGGTATCTGTGGAAGAACCGACAAAAGACGAATGTCTTGATATTCTGCGGGGACTGAAGGGCAGATATGAGACCCATCATCGTGTGGAAATCGGGGAAGACGCGCTTCAGGCAGCGGTCCAGATGTCAAAAAGATATATTACGGACCGTAATCTGCCGGATAAGGCGATTGATGTACTGGATGAAGCATGCTCTGCTGTCAGCCTGAAGGGATATAAGGTTCCGGAGAATTTTACTGCGCTGGAAGAATCTGTTAAGGAGCTGATTCAGCGGAAAGAAGAAAGTATCCGCAGAGAAGACTTTGATCAGGCTTCGCTGATTCAGAAGGAGCAGGAAAAAGAGGAAGCAAAGCTGGAATCCATGAAAAAGCGGTTCCGCAGGAAAACGCAGTCAGTACATCCTGTTGTAACAGAGGCAGATATTGCAGAGGTGGTTTCTGTCTGGACAAAGATACCGGTACAGAAACTGGGAGAAAGCGATACAGACAGATTGAAAAAACTGGAAACCGTGCTTCATAAGCGTGTCATCGGCCAGGAGGAAGCGGTAAGCGCCGTGGCAAGAGCTGTAAAAAGAGGCCGTGTAGGTCTGAAAGATCCGAAGAGACCTATTGGATCCTTCCTCTTCCTCGGCCCTACAGGAGTCGGGAAGACAGAGCTGTCGAAGGCGCTGGCGGAAGCGCTGTTCGGCAGTGAGGAATCCATGATCCGGGTAGATATGTCCGAATATATGGAGAAACATTCCGTCTCTAAGATGATCGGTTCTCCTCCGGGCTATGTAGGACATGAGGAAGGCGGGCAGCTGAGCGATCAGGTACGGACCCATCCGTATTCCGTTGTGCTGTTCGACGAGGTGGAAAAAGCACATCCGGATGTATTTAATATCCTTCTGCAGGTACTGGACGATGGACACATTACGGATTCCCAGGGACGCAGAGTTGATTTCTCAAACACGGTGATCATAATGACCTCAAATGCCGGGGCCAAAGCCATTGTGGATCCTAAGAAATTAGGATTTGGAGTGAAGGAGAATGCAGCGGATGACTATAAGAGGATGAAACAGAATGTGATGGACGAAGTGAAACTGATTTTCCGTCCTGAATTTCTGAACCGTATTGATGAGATTATTGTATTCCATGCGCTTGAAAAAGAGCACATGAAGAAGATTGCCGCTCTGATGAGCCGGGAATTCTCAAAGCGCCTGGAGGAACAGATGAATATCCGTCTGACGCTGAGAGAGTCGGCAAAAAATCTGCTTGTCGAAAAAGGAACGGATGCAAAATACGGGGCGAGACCGCTGCGCAGAGCGATGCAGACAGAACTGGAGGATAAACTTGCAGAAGCGATCTTAAACGGCGATGTAAAATCCGGGGATGTTGTAGAGGCAGGCGTATCTCAGAAAAAGATCCGTTTTATTGTCAAATAAGCGGCGGCAGAACAAAGGCAACTATAAATTGTCAGGCAAAAATCAGTGGCAAATCGGAAGGTTTTATTATATAATAGCGATAGCAGATATTCCGGGGCAGAAATCCTTTTTCAGATAAACTGCGGCGCAGAACAAAGAGAAGGATTTCGATTATCCGTCTGCAGCGGAAGCTTCCGGAGCCGTCTTGAATGAAATACTTAGGAGGAAAATGAAAAATGGCAGCTGTGAAAGAATTATTGCGTGCAGAGAGTGACGGGACACTTAGTTTTGGAGACTACACGCTTGCATCCAAGACAAAAAAGGATAATTGTGAATTTGCAGGAGACATTTATAAAGTAAAGACTTTTTCAGAAATAACAAAGCTTGAAAAAAACGGCATGTTTGTATACGAATCCGTTCCGGGAAGCGCAGTGGAAAATTTTAAAGAGACAGATACAGAAGTGACTTTTTCCGTGTCCGCAGGCGGAGACGTACAGTTTACACTGGAACTGGAGCCGGAGAGTGAGTATGAAGTGTTTATCGGAGGCGCTTCGGCGGGAAGAATGACAACAAACCTGAGCGGCAAGCTTAGTGTCAGCGTAGAGCTGAGTGCAGATCAGAGTGTGGATGTCAGAGTTATAAAGTGCTGATAACAGTCCGGGCAGATACCGGGGTGTCTGACAGGAATGAAGGAAAAAGCTGCAGGGTGGATGGTATCCACCCTGTTTTACTGTCGGAAAAGCCGGAATGTAATACGAAATAAAAGAAAGGATAAGGATGCTATGGCAAAAAACAGGAAAAGCGTGTTTTTCTGTCAGAACTGCGGACATGAAGAGTCGAAGTGGCTGGGGCAGTGCCCGGCCTGCGGAGAGTGGAACACTTTTGTGGAAGAGCGGATTGATACAGGAATCACAAAAGGAACTACGGCTTCCGCCAGAGCAGTCAGGGAATCTGTCAGGGAAGCATCAGTTGTACCGCTGACAGATGTAACGGCAGATGACGAGACCAGATGCAGAACCGGGATCAGGGAACTGGACAGAGTGCTGGGCGGAGGAATCGTTCCCGGGTCGCTGGTACTTGTGGGCGGGGATCCGGGAATCGGAAAATCCACACTGCTGCTTCAGGTATGCCGGCAGATGGCTGAAATGAAAAAGATTCTTTATATATCAGGAGAAGAGTCTCAGACACAGATCAAGATCAGAGCAAACCGGATGGGGAATTTTTCACCGAATCTTCTCCTTCTCTGTGAGACAAACCTGGAAACTATACGAGGGGTGATTGAGAAGGAAAGACCGGAACTTGTAATTATTGATTCCATTCAGACTATGTACAGCGAGGAGGTATCTTCGGCGCCGGGAAGTGTATCTCAGGTCCGGGAATCTACGAATGTTTTCATGCAGCTGGCAAAAGGTCTGTGTATCTCAATCTTTATTGTAGGACATGTGACAAAAGAGGGGACAGTAGCAGGTCCCCGTGTCCTGGAACATATGGTGGATACAGTGCTTTATTTTGAGGGCGATCGTCATGCGTCCTACCGGATATTGAGGGCAGTGAAAAACCGCTTCGGTTCTACAAATGAGATCGGAGTATTTGAGATGCGGCAGGACGGCCTTGCGGAGGTGGAAAATCCATCCGAGTACATGCTCAGCGGCAGGCCGGAAAATGCGTCGGGTTCGGTAGTGGCATGTTCCATGGAAGGAACCAGGCCTATTCTGATCGAGATTCAGGCCCTTGTGTGCCGCAGCAATTTCGGAATGCCGAGAAGGACGGCGGCGGGGACGGATTATAACAGGGTAAATCTGCTGATGGCTGTTCTGGAAAAACGACTGGGGATGGCTCTGTCAAACTGCGATGCTTATATCAATATCGCCGGGGGAATCCGGATGAACGAGCCGGCCATTGATCTGGGAATTGTCCTGGCAATTGCGTCCAGCTTCCGGAACCGTCCTATTGATGAAAAAACAATCGTTTTCGGAGAAGTGGGGCTGAGCGGAGAAGTCCGGGCAGTCAGTATGCCGGAACAGAGGGTGGCAGAAGCAAAGAAACTGGGATTCGAGACATGCATCCTTCCGGAGGTATCCCTGAAAATGGTAAAAGAGATTCAGGGAATCAAATTGATCGGAGTAAAAAACATCGGGGATGCAGTCGGAATATTCTGAAAATATCAATGAAAGGGGACAGACCCCTTTGCAAAAGGGTCTGTCCCCTTTGGGAGGAAAAATGAGACAATTTATAAGAAAAGCAAAGTATTATGAGACAGATCAGATGGGAGTTATCCATCATTCAAATTACATCCGCTGGATGGAAGAAGCCCGTATCGATATGCTGGACCAGCTGGGATATCCCTACCGCAGATTTGAGGAAATGGGGTATATTAGTCCGGTGCTTCATGCGGAATGTGAGTATAAGAAGAGTGTAAAGTTTGACGATGAGGTGAAGATTGTTGTCAGTCTGCAGGAGTTTGGACGGGTGAAGTTTACTCTCCGTTATGATATTTACAATATGAGCGAGGGCGGAGAACTGAGCGCTTATGGCACAACAACACACTGCTTTCTGAATAAGGACGGAAGACCTGTTTTGATTGACAAGGAAATGCCGGAATTTACAGAAACGATGAAAAACCTGGAACAGAAAAATGAAAAACGGTAAGTAGAAGGGCAGAAAGCAAAGTTATGGATTATGAAAAACTGCGGACGATAAGAAATAAACAGAATGTATTCGGTGATCTGGCAGGGGTCAGAATTACAGAGATCCGGGAGGGATATGCCCGGACGGAACTGGAAGTAAAACCGGAACTTCTCAATCCCATCGGTTCCCTGCATGGCGGATGCCTTTTTACTATGGCGGACATCACAGGCGGTTCTGCAGCAGTATCCCATGGCGAACAGGTTACGACTGCAGATGCGGATATCCGCTATCTGCGGCCGGGAATTAATGTGAAAAAACTGACGGCAGAATCCAGGGAAATCAAGAAAGGGAAAAATCTCCTTGTATATCAGGTGGAAATCCGTGATGAAAATGAGACGCTTCTTGCCGTGGCAACATTGTCATATATGTCTCTGCACCAGAAAATAGAGCTGTAAAAAATCCTGCCGGGACAGCACTCCGGCAGGAAATGGATTTATTCAAAATGAAAGAGATCTTCGAATTTTTTATCCCGTGTGATGCGCAATACCAGGGCCAGTTTAGCTGTCAGTTAAACTGGCCCGTTTCTATAGAAGCAATTATATTTTCTGATCGCTGCGGCACGGAGCAATTGCAATAAAAAACAGATAAACAGTATATAACAGTTGACAACAGTTATATACTGTTATATACTGTTTGTCAAGAGGAGGACGAATATGAAGATTATAATCAATAGTTCATCAATGGTACCGATTTATGAACAGATCATGGATCAGATCAAGGCCCAGATTACGGCCGGAGATCTGAAAGAAAATGACATACTCCCCTCTGTCCGGACTCTTGCAAAAGACCTGAAAATCAGCGCACTGACTGTAAAAAAGGCATATGACAATCTGGAACAGGAAGGCTTTACCGTTACAGTACACGGGAAAGGCACATATGTTGCTGCTGCAAATACGGAGAGGATGCTGGAAGAACAGCGCCGGGAAGTGGAAGAAACGCTGGAAAAAGCAGTGGGAAAAGGCAGAAGATGCGGGATGAGTGACGAAGAGATCAGGGACTTATTTGAATTGATCATGGAGGACTAGACAATGTTGGAAATAAAAGGACTTGTAAAGGAGTACAGGGATTTCAGGCTGAATTGTTCCATGGAAGTGGAGCAAGGATGCATCACTGGTCTGGTGGGACAGAACGGTGCCGGAAAAAGCACGACTTTTAAGGCTGTTCTGGGATTGATTTCCTGCGATGGCGGAGAGGTTTCCATTCTGGGAAAGTCTCCTTCGGAACTGACACCCCGGGACCGTCAGAGAACAGGGGTTGCCCTGAATAATTCCGGGTTCAGCGGTTATCTGCGGGTGAAAGATATCATCCCGGTGCTCAGAGCAATGTATCCGGATTTTGACGAAAGAAAATTCAGAAATATGTGCAGAAGGTTTGGCGTTCCGGAGAATAAGCTGATCAAAGACTTTTCTACCGGAATGAAGGCAAAACTAAAAGTGATTGCGGCTGTAACACACAATGCAGAGTTTCTTCTTCTGGATGAGCCTACATCAGGACTTGACGTAGTAACACGGAGGGATGTACTGGATCTTCTCCGGGAATACATGGAAGAGAATGAAGAAAGAAGTATCCTGATCAGCTCTCATATTTCCACAGATCTGGAGGGACTGTGCGATGATATCTATATGATACATGAAGGACAGATCGTACTGCATGAGGATACCGATGTCCTGCTGAACAATTACGCCCTGATCAAGGCCGATCAGGAACAGTTTGCGCAGCTGGATAAAGAATATATTCTGAAGGTGCGGAAGGAAAAGTACGGCTATGACTGCCTGACCGATCAGAAGCAGTATTACCGGGAAAATTATCCGGATGTAGTAGTGGAACAGGGAAATCTGGATGAAGTGATAGCAATGATGATCGGGGGGAAGGATTTATGAAGGGATTACTGATTAAAGATTTTCAGCTGATGAAAAACCAAGGAAAGGTACTGCTGGCCATATTTGTTATGTTTGCGGTATTTGGAATTATTGCAGACGGAAATTCCTCTTTTCTGACTGCTTATATTACCATTTTTCTGGCGCTGTTTACTACCAGTACGATCAGCTATGATGAGTACGACAGCGGATACCTTTTCCTTTTTACTCTTCCGGTAGGCAGAAAAGGGTATGTGACAGAAAAATATATATTCGGGATTCTCTGCGTTCTGATCGCCTGGTGCTTCGGCATGGCAGTGGGCACAGCTGCTTTTCTGCGGACACCTCCACACGGCAGTCTGGCAGATTGGTTTATAAGTGGAACGCTCTATATTGCAGTTGCAGTTATTTTTCTCAGTTTTATGATTCCGCTGCGGCTGAAGTTCGAAGCCGAGAAGGCCAGGTATGCCAATCTGATTGCAGTTATCGTATTGCTGGTTCTCTATACGCTTATCGCGGGAGGCATAAAGTACCTGCCGGAATCCTGGACGGCAGATGCAGCCGCGTTTTTTACGGAGCTGGGAGATAGGGGTATCTGGTTATGCATTATGGCAGCGGCTCTGATTGCTTTGATTATTTCTTATCTGTGCAGCAGCCGTATTATGAAGAAGAAAGAATTCTGAGGCGGGACATGATGAATGAATATATCCACGTAAAGTGGATCTGATCTTTGAGAAGGAGGTGCTGTAAATGAAAAATTCGCTCAGATGTCCAAAGTGCGGTTCAGCCAGGATTGCAAGAATTCCGGATAATGGCAGATATGCGAACGGGAACAATATATATCTGAGATCTGCTGTGGTGCTTGCCGGCAGAGTCCCGCTGATCAAATATATCTGCTGTGCGTGCGGATATACAGAGGAATGGGTGGAAGACAGGAATGACCTTGCAAAAATAGAAGACAGATTCTGTATTTCCGATACAGTCATACCGGAATAAAATGTAGCTTGCAATGGAATATTTTCAATATTATCGGAGACTTTTCACGCTTTTCAGAAGACTGTTTTTTTAGCAGAAGTATTATGTTAAAATAGAAAACGGAAAACATTTTACAATTCATTGAACAAATATAAACGACCAGATTGAAAAACGAAAGGAGCCGATATGGGATATTTTTATTTTGCCCGTCACGGGCAGACGGTGTGGAATGTAGAGAATAAAATCTGCGGCGCTACGGACATTGCACTGACAGAAAAAGGACACGAACAGGCAAAGGAACTTGGGAAAAAGATTCTTGACGAAGGAATACATATTGACGAGATTATCTGTTCGCCGCTGATGCGGGCAGCGGATACGGCCGGACACATTTCAGATATCACCGGAGTTCCTATGCGGGTGGAACCGGAGCTGAAAGAGCAGAACTTCGGAAAATATGAGTCAACCCCGCGGGACGGAGAGGAGTTTAGGCAGGCAAAAATGTGCTTTGCCCAGAGCTATGAAGGGGGAGAGTCCATGATCCGTTTCTGCCAGAGAATCTATAATCTTCTGGACAGAATTAAAACAGAGTCAGACGAAAAAGTCTATCTCCTTGTGGCGCATAACGGAGTTGCCCGGGCGGTACAGTCTTATTTTACCGACATGAGCAATGAAGAATTCGCGAAGTTCGGTATAAAAAACTGTGAACTGAAGAAGTATGAATTTTAGTGCAGAAGCAGGCGCAGGCTGAAAAGCCGGCGCCTGCTTCTGCGTGTACATGCATGGAATGGTCAGCGGAAGGAATCGTACCGGTACCCATATCCGGTAACTGTCCGGATAAAACCGGATTCTCCGGAAATGGGGCGGAGTTTCTTCCGGATCTGAAACACCGTGTTTTCTACTGCATGGCAGCATCCATTTGCCGGTTCTTCCCAGACGGTTTCATAGATCTGTTCTTTTGTAAAGGTTATATCCGGATTGGCATGGAGCAGATTCAGTACCTGAAACTCCTTTGCTGACAGATATACTTCCTGTCCGTTTACAGATACTGTGCGGGATGCAGGGGTTATTTTCAATTCTGATCCGGGATTTGAAAAGGCAGACGGAATTTCCCAGAACCGCCGCACTGCCGCGCAGTCTTTCTGGATCTGCCGGTGAAGAAGGAAAAAATTTCTGTATTCTTTTACAGGCCGCAGCTTATGGTACAGCTGCAGTTCTATTCTGCAGCCGTAGATTTCTCTGTGAAAATCCAGAAGAATCGTTTCTATGGAAATATCCGGATCGCTGTCAACAGTCGGCCGGGTTCCGATATGAGTTGCGCCGTAATATGTCTGTGTATCTAAGAGAACTTTTGAAATATATACGCCATTTTCCGGCAGGACGGTTTCCGGGGCAGGAGCCAGATTCGCTGTGGGTGTCCCCGCAAATTTACCGATACCCCGGCCGTGGACAACAATTCCTGTTATTGTACAAAGAAGATGTTCTTTCTTTTCTTTTCCCATCATAAATCCTCCTAAAGGATACCATTCATGGACAGAATGAGCAGGATGCAGGTAAGAATCACAGCAACAGAAAAAAGAATCATACCGACATGCCGTCTGCGGGGGCTCTGCCCCGAGGCAGCCAGGTATCCGCTTTTCCTTAAAGCGGTTATTACCGGCTTATACAGGAGAAAAGTAAAGGCTGCGTTCAGTCCGCTTTTGATCAGGTTAAAAGGAAGAAAAGCGGGCAGCAGAAGTTCAGCCACGGCTTCCCGGGGATAGCCCATGTAGAACGGGGTGATCAGATAATTCCAGATCAGCATGACGCAGGTCATAGCCAGACATCCGGCAAGAAGTCCTGCTGCGGCTCCGGCCAGAGAATGCCACTTCTTATATATTATGGAAGCGGTGCAGGCAAAGGCACAGGTGGACAGGATATTCATAACACATCCGATGATACCTGTGTCGCTGACAGAGAGCATTTCAATAAAAGATACAATTACGGAAACGATAAAAGCGGTAAACGGTCCCCAGATCAGGCCGCCCAGCGTGATAATCACATCCTTTGGATCGTATTTCAGAAACAGAACGACCGGTACGCGTCCGACTGCCATAACGGCATAGGAGACAGCGCACAGCATGGCAATGGTTGTGATTCTTTTCGCTTTACTGTTCATGTTGGTCCCTCCACATAAAAAAATACACCTGAAAGAGATGCCTTTCAGGTGCAGTGCTCTTTTGCTGCGCTGATTATAGCATTCCGGCTGTGGAAGAACAATGCGCGGGACAGAATTCGGAAACAATTCGGAAATTGTCCGGCTTATTTCAGCAGATGAGCGTACTCCGGATGTTTCTCAAACCATCCGGCTGCATAGGAGCAGGTAGGAACTGCCTTCAGGTTTCTGGTTTCCAGTTCATTTACGACTTCCTTCATAAGCTTCCCGGCGATTCCCTGGCCGCGGAGGGATGCGTCAACAAAAGTGTGGTCAATCTCCACTGTATTTCTGTCTTCACCTTTATAGGGAAATGTGATCTGAGCCAGCAGAGCGCCTTCTTCTGAAAGAAGAACAATTTCGTTTTCTTTGTGTGTAAAATCCATATTCTTAATCCTTTCTGTGAAAAATTTCGTACCTGCTGTTATTGTATCTTATATGGGAAGAATAGCAAGGGCAAATTTTCCGGTATGGTCCGCCTTTCTTACTTCCGGCGAATGGGGAGACGGATAACGGTGCGCAGCTTTTCTGGTGCGGTTCTTCTGGGATCGCTCAGATAGATCTCGTGATGCATCCGGCAGCCGGAAAATTCTGTTTCATAGCCCTGTTCCTTAAGAAAGACATCTATTTTCTGTATGGTCTCAGGTTCAGCGTCATAACTTCCTATATGCATACATTGTACACAGAGTCCTTCGCGAAGCGTGAAAAATTCTGCTTTGGAAAAATCCGTTTTTTTCTTCTCGGAGGCTTCCCGGACAGCCCAGTCAAATACTTTCCGGGTAACAAATTCCGGAAGACGGATCATGGAGATCCAGCGGAAATCATCCTTGCGGGAGTAGTCAATGCCTGATGAAGAGTCTTTCTGATACCAGAGGCCTTCCAGCGGAGGTACGACATAAGGAAAATATCCTTCGATTTCATGTCCGCTCTTGTAACTCATCTTAATTGTAAAAGAAATTCCATAGAGCAGGGACATTGCTGCTTTATATTCCCCTTCCGGCTCATTTGGATTGCCCTTTCCCCTTACAGCAATATAATTCATTTCCGGTATATCTGTAATGACGGGTTTTTTCGGCGGCAGATAGAATTCTTTATATTCCTTTTTATAATCAAATGTCATTTTAATTTTCTCCTTCTTCTGTACATTCATCCCACTTCAGATTATGGATGCGTTTCTGAATGTCTGCCTGAAATTCCTCATCCGTCAGCTGCGGATCTTTTGTTTCTTTCCAGATTGTACACGGAAGCTCTTCACACCTTGCACAGCTTGTCAGATGTTTCCGGTTTACTGCACAACGGTAAATAGGGCAGGCCTTACCGTCAGGCGCATGGAATACTTTTCCGGAAAGTTCATTGCATCCCCGGCACAGGGTCCGGTAACAGCTGCATTCGGAGCAGACAGCGCCGCAGCAGGTAATGCCGAGGATTTCGCGCTGCTTTTTCTTGCTGAAACTTTCGAGAACCAGCCGGTATGATTCATCCAGCATATCTTTCATCAGATCATCCGGTACGGCGCCGTCCGGGCGGATGGAATTCCAGTGAATCTTATCCGAATAATAGCCGGGGATAATATCTTCATATATTCTGCGCATATAATCTCCGCGTACCGGATCCAGCTTCAGATTAATATAGTAGGGCTGATTTTCCCGGTTCAGACAGACCGCGGCAAACATCCGGCCTCCTACATGATACCGGATCCAGTTCCAGACCGGCTGCAGATCTTTCGTTACACCTTTCTTTTTTAACAGATATTCGTCCATCCAGATGTATCTCATTTTTCCTCTCCTTTTTGTGTGTTCTGACATATTCCCCGGCAGCTGTCAGATCCTTCGTTTTCTTCCGCCTTTACATATAGGGCCGCCATTTTCTGAATGACTTCACCGAGTTCCTTTCTCAGCCATTCCGGTTCAAGAAGCAGGGCTTTTTCGCCGAAAGTCAGGATCCAGGAAATCAGATTCTGACGGTTTGTATAGTCGGCATGAAAGAGCAGCTTTCCGTCCGGCAGTTCGTCAAAGCAGCCGGCGCCAAACTCTTCAATCAGGCGCCATTTACATTCCTTGTCAAAAAGAACTTTTACATAGATACCGCCGGGGAAAATCCGTTCATTGCTCAGATCCGGCCAGGGGACTATGCGTCTTTCAAATATGGTTTCAGTCATCTGCGGCGCTTCCATACGGTTTAACTTGAACAGCCGGAAATCTTTCCTTTTTGTACACCATCCCCATACGTACCAGCTTGACCAGCGGAAGATCAGATAATATGGCTCAATTAATCTGTGACTCTCGCCTTCCGGTGCGTAATAATGGAAAGCAAGAAGTCTCCGGCTGTCAATGGCGCTCCGGATTTGCTCAATCTTCGGCGCCAGAGTATCTTTGTACCAGGAAGAAAGATCAATCAGTACTGTCTGGTCCCCGGTCATAAAATCAGAAGACCCGGCAGAAAGCTTTTCCATCAGCTGTCCGTAACGATTTGTTCCATTGACACTGTCAAGACTGCGCAGGCCGGCCAGAATATCCTTCATTTCCGAGTTTGTCAGGAGGGTGCGGTCGATTCTGTAACCGTCCATAATGGAGATTCCTCCGTTTACTCCCTGCCTTGTAACGATGGGGATGCCCGCCTGGCACAAGGTGTCAATATCCCGGCTGATTGTCCTTCGCGATACTTCAAACTGTTCGGCGAGAGCCGGGGCGGTAACGGTTTCTTTTTGTAACAGAATTGAGAGAATGCCGATCAGGCGGTCAATTTTCATGTGCGGTTCCTCCGTAAAATCTGTCTGTATTATACCATGGAAAAGAGGACGGCTGTGTGTCATGTTTCTCTTCCATATATATTTCTGCTAAAAAGTGCTGGCCCGGACAGGTTTGAAATCCTGTACAGGGAGGAGATCCGGATACTGATAGAATAGAAGAGAAATAATATAGGAATATTTATCGGAATTGTGCGAATTGTCTGAAATAAATAAAAAAGAGAAAAAACATTGACAATTGCCTCCCGTGGTGATAAGATAGCATCTGTCGCTGATGACGGGGCCTTGAAAAGCCGCAGAAGATCAGGTCAGCCGGAGACGCGGAGGCGGAACAGCCGGGGACAGGAGAGCGGGAAAAAAGGAGCCGGAAGCGTTGAAAAACAGATGAAAAAAACTGTTGACAACGCCTTGCAGATGTGATAATCTATACAGGCTGTCGATTGAAGCGGACCGAGAGGAAAGCAGATGAGCGAAACAGAAAAATAAAAAAAGTTCTTGACAAAGCGAAAGAGATTTGATAAAATATCAAAGCTGTCGCAAGAAAAGAACGACAGGAACCTTGATAACTGAACAATAGACAACAACCCTTGAAAATTTCTTTGAAGAGAAAATTTCTAAGAACGGTTCATACGAACCAACACAGTAAAAAGGGAAGAATTAGCTAGTAGTTAGTTCTGAACTTGGAACAAACATTTTTAACGAGAGTTTGATCCTGGCTCAGGATGAACGCTGGCGGCGTGCTTAAC
>USFD01000080.1 GCA_900553885.1 uncultured Ruminococcus sp. | reverse complement strand
TTGATCTCAGTACGCCGGATACATATGAGGTGACCGGCGTGGTTCAGTCTATCAGCGCAAACAAAGACGCATGGGTTGGAAAAGACGGATCAACTGCGTATGACGCGGAAGACAAAGTGCTGTACAGCTCAAGAGCGATCGAAGTAACCGCACAGGTAAATGTTACAGCGGCAGCGGAACCGACAGAACCGGAAGGAAATGTCACAGAACTTACCCTTGAATCAAAACCTGCAAAGCTTGAGTATGTGCAGGGCGAGGAACTGGATCTGTCAGGACTTGTTCTGAATGCTCTGTATGAGAACGGATATACGGTTCAGATTCAGGCGGAAGACGACGGCATTAAAGTAAGCGGCTACGATGCGCAGAAGACCGGCGATCAGACAGTTACCGTATCTTTCGGAGGACAGTCAGTGACATTTACAGTTACTGTAGCAGAGAAAGAGAAACCGGGAATTGAGTTTACCGGTATTACGATAGCAAATCTGCCGGACAAGACAGAATATGTCCAGGGAGAGGAACTTGACCTGACCGGAATTATTGTAGAAGCGCATTACAGTGATACTTCAGTCATTAAGCTGCAGGAAGGCGAGAATGGCTATACAGTAAGCGGCTATGATGCGCAGAAGACCGGTGAGCAGACGATTACAATATCCTATAACGGCGACTCAGTCACATTTACAGTTAATGTGAAAGCAAAAGACGAGCCGCAGCAGCCCACAGATCCGGAAAATCCGCAGCAGCCCACGGATCCGGCAGATCCGCAGCAGCCTGCAGATTCGAACGATACAAAGAATCCGGGCGGAAGCGGACAGGACAATTCTGATGATGAGATTCAGAAAGCGGTACAGACAGGAGACACAACAAATGTAATTCTTCCGATTGCCGGAATCGGAGCAGCTATTGTTCTGGCTGCGGCAGCAAGAAGAAGAGTATCAAAATAATAGAAAAACAGATATCCTGTAAGTTATGATATCTGCCGGGACTTTTTCCAGCCCCGGCAGATATTTTTATATTACCGGAAACTTTCGGGGACTGCCGGCTGAATGAGACGGCAGCCGGATTCAGAGCGCTCCTTTATAGGGCGCTTTTCTGTGTTTGTTGTATTTGGCAGGGAGGGTTGCTATAATTATTTTATTGTACAGAAAAGTGTTTGGCAGGGGAGAATAAGTATCCGGGCCCCTGAAATACTTCAGGAATCTTGGGAGGTACGACGACATGGAAAGATGGTTTATTGCCATGAAGAAAGCGGATTTTAACAGAATTGCGGAGAAATATCATATTTCACCGATTACGGCGCGCCTGATCCGGAACAGAGATATTACCGGGGATGAAGAGATTGATTTTTATCTCAACGGGACAATCGCTGATCTTTATGACGGGATGCTTATGAAAGATATGGACCGCGCGGTAGATATTCTTGCCGAGAAAATCAGGGAAGAAAAAAGAATCCGTGTGATTGGCGATTATGATATTGATGGTGTGAACGCCACCTATATTCTGCAGGAAGGGCTGTCCGGTCTGGGCGCTGAGGTAGATACAGATATACCGGACCGCATCAGAGACGGGTACGGGCTGAATAAAATGCTTATTGACCGGGCCATTGAAGAGGGGATTGATACAATTGTGACCTGTGATAACGGGATTGCCGCAGCGGATGAGATCGCTTACGGAAAGCAGAACGGACTGACAGTCATTGTTACAGATCATCATGAGGTGCCTTACATTGAAATGGCGGGAGAGAAGGAATATATCCTGCCTCCTGCCGATGCGGTTGTGGATCCCCATCAGCCGGACTGCGGATATCCTTTTAAGGGTCTGTGCGGAGCGGCAGTAGCCTATAAGCTGATCGAGGCGCTGTATAACGTGATGCAGAAGGATCCGGAAGATGTGGATTATCTGATGGAGAATGTGGCCATCGCCACGGTTGGAGATGTAATGGATCTGACCGGAGAAAACCGCATTTTTGTCAAACAGGGGCTGGAAATGCTGAAATGTACCCGGAATCCGGGGCTGAAAGCTCTTATTGAGTGCACGGGGATAAATGTGGAACGGCTGAATGCCTACCACATCGGATTTGTAATCGGCCCCTGCATCAACGCCAGCGGCAGACTGGATACGGCAAAACGGGCGCTGGAACTTCTGAATGCAAGAACAAGGCGGGACGCGGTTATGCTGGCGGAAGATCTGAAAGCGCTCAACGACAGCCGCAAGGAAATGACGGAAAAAGGGGTGGAAGAAGCGGTGCGCCTGATTGAGACTACGGATCTGAAGGAGGATAAGGTCCTGGTCGTGTATCTGCCAGACTGCCACGAGAGTATCGCCGGAATTATTGCAGGGAGGCTGAAGGAAAAATATTACCGTCCGGTCTTTGTCCTGACCAGGTCGGAAGAAGGAGTCAAGGGTTCCGGGCGTTCCATAGAAACCTATGATATGTTTGCCCAGATGTGCAGATGCAGGGCGCTGTTTACCAAGTTCGGAGGTCATAAACTGGCTGCCGGTCTTTCTCTGAAAGAGGAAAATGTGCAGCGGTTCCGTGAAACCATCAATGAACTGGCCGATTTAAGCGATGAAGATCTGCAGATGAAAGTATCCATAGATATGCAGCTTCCGTTTCCTTATATTACAGAAGGCCTGATTCATGAACTGGAACTTCTGGAGCCATTCGGAAAGGGGAATCCCAGACCGCTGTTTGCGGAGAAAAATCTTCGGGTAATCCGCCCGGCGATTTTCGGGAAAAACAGAAATGTTTTAAAATGCCGGCTTGAGGATCCGTCAGGAAATCAGATGGAGGCTGTTTATTTCGGGGATGTGGAAGCCTGTTTTGCACAGATGGAGAAAAAGCCGGTTATGTCCTTTACATATTATCCAACGGTAAACGAATATATGGGGAGAAAAACTCTGCAGCTCACTATCGTAAATTATCAGTAGTCCTTTTGCTCTCGGCAATTTATGCGAAAAAATTGAAAAAAGAGCAGAGAAAATCACATTTTCTTCACAAAAATAAAATGATAGAATAATAATAGTGGGAAATTATACAAAAATTTCCGACAGAAAAGAAAATTTTTGGAAAGGAGAGAGAAAAAACAAAATCAGAAGACACAGTATTTGTGCAGAAAATGAGGAGGAAAGGACATGAAAAAGCACAAAACACGCAGATGGCTCGCCCTGCTTCTGACAGCCGGAATGCTCGTGGGACTTGTCCCGGCTGACGGTACGCAGGCGGTTCATGCTGCAGGTGAGTTTGACGCAGACGAAGGTTTGCTGGCTCACTATCCGCTGGAGACAGATGTGAAAGATGTGTCCGGCAATCACAAAGATGCGTCCATTACAGAAGGCGCGTCCGGTGTTGATTTCAGCGGGGATGCCCTGAACCTGGCAGGCGGCGCCCGGAGTACGGGAAACTATGTGACCCTGCCCGAAGGGTTGTTCGACGGACAGGACACTGTGACCGTATCCCTTTGGATCAGCAATCACAACAATCAGACAAACACAGCCGCGTTCTTCTTCGGAAGCGCGCCGGAGGGGACAAAGGTAGATCCCGCAAACTATTTCCTGCTGAATCCCTGTTCGCCCAGCGGACATTACAAGGCGGTATTTACAAATAGCCTGAATGCCGGACAGCCCTGGACGACAGAGGCAGGAATTAACGGTACGGTTTCCACGGCCGGATTTATGAACCAGTGGAAGCTGTACACCGTTGTCATTGACGGCAGCGCGAACACGCTGACCGGATATCTGGACGGAGAAGATCTGGGAACTGTAAATCTGGCAAGGAAGGTGTCCGATTTCGGCACAGGGCTGAAGGCACATATCGGCACGTCCCAGTATCTGAATGATCCGCTGTTTGCCGGATCCTTCCGGGATCTGCGGATCTATGACCGGGCGCTGACGGATGCGGAAGTAGCGGAACTGTTCGATCTTGGAACCGAGAGAAATCAGCTTCTGGAAGACAAGGCGGCCCTCAGCCTGGGCGATCTTTCTTCAGTGATCGGCGATCTGACACTTCCCGCGCAGGGAGCAAACGGTTCGGCTATTACCTGGGAGAGCACCAATGAGTCCGCTGTAGCTGCGGATGGAAAAGTGACCATCTCGGATGCGGAGCAGACGGCGGAACTGACCGCTACACTGACGCTGGGAGACAACTCCGTTACAAAAACATTTGGGGTGACAGTGGCGGCAAAGGGTGATCTGGAGAAGGTTGTGAAAGACCGCGTTCGGGTACCCTACACGGTGACGGACAGTCTGCCTACAGAGTTTGAAGGCGGCATTACAGTCAGGTGGAACAATAAGGACGGCCTGGTTGCGGAAGACGGAACCATCAGCGCACCGGATAAAAGCACAGAGACTACCGTGACGGCTTTGATTACATATGGCGGGGAGACATTTGAAAAAGATCTTACCGTACTTGTAATGGAGAAGGGCGCGGAATATGTTATGAGCTACACCCGTTCAAATGTATCGGCTGCTCTCGGGCAGAGCATGCATCTGGCGCTGAGCAGCGACGGAGAGACATATGAAGCCCTTCATAATAATACGGGCGTCCTGTTCGCAAAAGCGGATCTGGACGAGTGGAATGCGGGAACGACGAGAACTCTTTCCACGCCGTATCTTTTCCGTATGGGAGACGGCAAAATCGGAGTAATCGCGGTTCGCGACGACGGTAAAGTTCTTTTCCTGACAACGGAGAACCTGATGGATTTCAGCGGGGAATCTTTCCTTGACCTTCACGCGGAAGGTGCTGTTAAAAATCCGCAGTGCGAGTACAACGGAAAAGAATACGTGATCACCTGGGAGAACCAGAGCGGCGCCGTATATCAGAGCACGACTTCTGACTTTAAGACAATCAGCGAACCGGTTTTTGGCGGTTCCCGCACGGAAAGCGCAGTCAGCACAGATATCGCCAATGCGGTTCCCTGCAACGTGATCCCGGTTACAAAAGAAGAAGCTGACGGTCTGCGGATAAAGCTGGGTACTCTGGAGAATACCGGAGTAGAAGAAAAAACGTATGCTTTCGAAGTGAATGCGGGAGAAACGCTGACCGGCGAGGATACAAAAGATGCTGTGATCACAGCGAAGTATAATGACGGAACGACAGACGATATCCCGATCACGTGGGATTTCAGCAGTGTAGACTTCTATAATGAAGGAACCTATACAATTACAGGACAGGCAAAACTGACAGATTATCCTGTTCTGGACGGCCGGGCGGACCCGAATATTTATAAGTACAATGGAAAGTATTATTTTATTGCTACAGGAGAGACTCAGAATCAGTCTCAGATCTGTATCCGTGAGGCAGATACGCCGTTAGGTCTGTTCAGTGCGCCGGATCACGAGCTCCTTTCAAACACAAGGACTCCCAACTGGGCGCCGGAGCTTCATGAGATCGGCGGGAAATTATATATTTTCTATGCAAAAGGCGGAGCCTGGAACCAGGTGCAGAGTCACCTGATGGAACTCAGAGAAGGCGGAGATCCTACTGTACGTTCAGACTGGATGGAAGCGAAACCTGTGACCAGGAAAGACGGATCTGCTCTCTATGACAAAGGAATTACCCTTGATATGACTTACTTCTGTGTGGGAGATACCCATTATGTGTCATGGGCACAGCGGCAGATCACCGGAGGAAACGGTACTTCTGATCTCTGGATTGCCACAATTGATCCGGAAGATCCGTATACTCTTACCAGTGATCCGGTGTGTATCCTGCGGAATCTTTACGGATGGGACAGAGTAGATACGACGGTAGATGAAGGTCCGTTTGTTATTCAGAGAGACGGAAAAGTGTATATGACATTTTCCGGAGCAGGCACAGGCAATCTCTATGTAGTAGGGCTGCTGACTGCGAATGCGGATGACAATCTTCTGGATGCGTCCAGCTGGAAAGAAACCGGATACCCGATCCTTACGTCAGAAAGCGTGCCGGGAGAACTGGGCCCGGGCCACAGCTGTTTCAGCACAGATGAGGACGGCAGAGCGATTTTTGTTTATCATATGAGACCAAACGGCGGTACCAGAAGCGCTACAGTAAGAAGAGTCCACTGGGCGCCGGATGGAAGCCCGGTACTGGATATGACTGCCGACCAGGAGCTGAAAGAAGAGTACCGTACTGTAACAGGAACGGTAACAGTAAACGGCAGTATGGACTTTGATGATAAAGACGGACTGATTGCACGTTACAAACTGGAGACGGATGCAAAAGATTCTTCCGGAAACGGATATGACGCGTCAGTGAAGGGAGATGCTTCCTTCAGCCAGGATGCCCTTGTACTTCCGGGAGGCGCAAAGTCCAATCAGAATTACGTACAGCTTCCAAAAGGAATGTTTGACGGAGAAAATGAACTGACAATCTCTATGTGGATTAAGAATAATAATACAAAAATCAATACATCAGCATTCTCCATTAACGGTCAGGAAAAGCTGGGAACTTCCCCGAAGTATTATTTCCTTCTTAACCCGAGCAATCCGGACGGTTACTATAAAGCGGTAATGACAGATCCGGCTGCAGGCAGCACGGCAAATCCGTGGACAACGGAAGTGGGAGTGAACAACTCGCTTAACAACAGTGTAGTGACATCAGACCGGATGAATCAGTGGATGTACTATACGATTACGATTAATGAAAACACGATTACCGGATATCTGAACGGAAAACTTGTAGGAAGCGATGAGATTAACAATCAGACAATTTCTGATTTCGGAGAGAATCTGACAGGATATATCGGAGCTTCTGATTATCCGGACGACACCTTTGCAGGCTCTTTCCGTGACGTAAGAATCTACGGAAAATGCATGGACGAGGCTCAGGCGGGACAGCTGTACCGCAAGGCTCTGGAAATCCAGAATGTCAAGGAAACCAAATCCGGAATTACGCTCCAGGACGGCAAGACAGTTTACAGTGATCTGGAGCTGATCCAGGGAACAGATGAATGTAAAGTTGTATGGACCTCCAGCAACGAAAATGCGATCAGAACAGACGGAACCGTCCTGTTCGGCGATAAGAAGCAGACTGTCACACTGACTGCAGTAATTACCTGCGGTTCTTATTCGGAAGAGTGCAGCTATGACATTATTGTTCCCTCAGAAGACGAAGCGCAGGCCGGAGTATACCGGACCCAGCTTGTAATACCAAGGTATGTGTCGCAGGATCTTCAGACTGAGGTGGACGGCCAGACGATAACCTGGTCCTGCAGCGTGGAAGGACTTGTGGCAGAGGACGGAACCGTAACCCGTCCGGAACAGGATACACAGGCAACTCTTACAGCCAATATCGGGGATGTTCTGGTTGAACGTGAAGTGACTGTTATGGCAGCAGGCGGCCAGATTATCAGTTATGTGATCCAGGGCGGAAACCTGTACGAAAATACAGGAGACCTGCTCGCTGCGGACGACAGCAGACGCTCTGACGCGCTGTTCCTGGCGGCAAAGACAGACGGGGAAGACACATACACAGAGCTTAACAAAGGAAAAGCAGTTGTATATGTAAAATGGTCAGGCGACCAGGCTTCCAGCCCGGATAATCAGATGGGATCGCCGGTTCTCTTCCGCAAGGCAGACGGCACTCTGGCGGCGGCGGCATCCGGAAATAATAACAGAAACGGTATTTACGTATGGGATACAGACGAAGATCTGCTGTTTACATCCGAGCGTTTCCTCGTACTGGCGGATGAAGGAACAAAAGTACAGAATCCGTCCATTGTCTATGACGAAATGGCAGAAGCCTACAAAGTTTTCTGGCAGGATGAAGATGGTACAGCCTATGTAAGCCTGATGGATAATCTGAAGAACGGGACTGTCCCGTCAGAAACCGTGGAATGCCGGTACAGTAAGGAAGAAGTTACCGGCACCATTCCGGATAATGCGGTTTCTTCACAGACGTCTGTATTTGAGGCAAGCGCAGAGGAGTATTCGGCGCTGATTCAGAAATATGGTACGGTGTACAATACAAATGTAAGCGGCGTTAAGATTACTGCAAAGACCGGAGAAGAAATCAATCTTCCCGAGACAGTAACAGCGTCATACAGTGACGGAAGCACCAAGAATCTGGGTGTGATCTGGGACGAGGACGATCTGAAACAGCTTGAGTCAGGCGAAGCGGGCACCTATGAAATCAAGGGAACGGTACAGCAGGACGCATATGCTTATCCGTTTATTGAAGAACGGGCGGATCCTCATATTTTCTATAATGAAGATGACGGGCATTACTATTCAACCGGATCCTATTATGAGGAGGGAATGACCGAGCCGAACTGTGCACAGTCCTACCGCAAGCTTGACATCCGGCGTGCCGAGACGATCGAAGGACTGAAGACGGCAGAAGAACATTATATCCTGGAGTCCAAAGTGGGCGACAGATGGGGCGGATTCTTCTGGGCGCCGGAGTTCCACAAGATCAACGGAACCTGGTACTGTCTGGTCGGAGCCCATGACTTCGGAAGTGCAGGAATTCAGGCGAATACAAACTGGAATAATGCAAACTGGTGCTCTTATTCCATCCTGATTCCATATGAAGGAACAGATGAGCAGATGCAGGCCGGCGGAATGCTGGATGCCGAACAGTGGGGCGAACCCATTATTCTGCAGAACTCTCCGTCCTTCGACGTATCATACTATGAAGATGAAAACGGACAGGGGTACTACATTATGCCGCAGAACGCGCAGATCTCTATCGTGAAAGCGCAGGGCGGCGAAGGGGTCGTTCCTCAGCCCACAGGAGAGAGAGTTGTAATCAAATCCGGTGAATGGCCGTGGGAGTACGGCGTTTATGAAGGCAGTATTTCCGCATCAAATCCGGAAGGTACGGATCAGCTGGTAGTAGAGGGCCCCTATCTGTTTGAATACGGAGATAAAGTATATATCAGCTATTCGGCAGCTACTGTGGACAAATATTATACACTGGGTCTTATGATGGCTGACAAGGGCAGCGATCTGATGGATCCGGGCAGCTGGACCAATATTCCGTATCCGCTTCTCAGTTCCTATGATACATATGAAGGAGCGATCGGAGGAGCGGCTCATGCAGGCGGCGGACACAACTCGGTCGTTGTGGATGAATACGGCAATCTGGCACTTGTATACCATGCAAGACCTTATCCGGATCCCCATACAGGACAGTCCGGATCGGGCGGCCTGTTTGATCCCTGCCGCCATACGGTTGTGAAGAGCATTCATGTTGCTGCTGACGGTACACTGATCTTTAATATGACAGCGGAGGAAGAACTTGATCCCAGGTTCCGGACAGTGACAGCTGTGGTACAGATTGCGGATGACGCCCAGACGGTGCTGGATGATCTTGTGATCGTAAGCGGTCCGGATAAGACCACATATGTACAGGGCGACGAGCTTGATCTGACAGGCCTTAAAGTAGAGGCACATTACAGCGACGGCACAGCTGTGGAGCTGAAAGAGGGAGAAGACGGATATTCTGTAAGCGGCTATGATCCGCAGAAGCTGGGTGAACAGTCGGTTATGGTATCCTTCGGAGGTATTACCAAATTCTTCCAGGTTACTGTGGAAGAGAAGGAAGAGCCTCAGCCGGATCCGGAGCTTACAGGTATCGTGATTGCAGGCGGTCCGGAAAAGACAGAGTATGTCCAGGGAGAAGACCTTGATCTCACAGGGCTTGAAGTACATGCTCAGTACAGTGACGGCAGAGAAGTAGTGCTCCCGGAAGGGGAAGACGGATATACGGTAACAGGATTTGATCCGCAGCAGACAGGGGAACAGACGATCACAATATCCTATCTGGGATATACCGTTACATTTACCGTAACGGTGTCTGAAAAAGAGGAACCGGAGAATCCGAATCAGCCGGAAGATCCGAATCAGCCCGGAAATCCGGATGACACACAGAAACCGGGTGATACCCAGAAACCGGGCGATCCACAGAAGCCGTCCGATACGCAGAAGCCGTCTGATACGCAGAATCCTTCAGGCGGAACAGACGGAGGACAGGCTCAGCCGGGACAGGATAATTCCCAGGCGGCGGTGCAGACAGGGGATCATACAAATGTAATGATTCCGCTTCTGCTGATTGTTCTGTCCGCAGCATGCGCGGGAACAGTCATATATAGGAAAAGGAGAATGTAAAAGGGAAAATGAAAAAGAAAAGTGTAGTTGGAAACAGAGTTCTGGCTGCTTTTCTGGCTGCGGCAATGGTGGGGACATATCTCCCCGCCATCCCCGCTGCAGCGGCAGAGGGAGATGATGAGCCGGCAGTGCTGGCACAGTTTACCTTTGACGATGCAGAGACCGGGTTCGAGGGCGGCAGTGCAAAAGCAACGGTAAATGGAACTTATGAACTGCAGAACAGCAAGGATGCGGAGAGCGGAAAGGCTCTGTACCTGAACGGAAATGCGGCAAATTATCTGTCTGTAACAGACAAAAACGGCGGAAGCCTTCTGGCCGGAAAAGAGGAAATTACGATTTCCTATGACGAGAAGCCGGATCAGACAGGGACAAACTGGGCATACTATGCAGCTCCGACCGACGGCAGACAGCCGCTTTCAGGAGGAGAGCGCTATATCGGCACATTCCACAATAACGGAAATATCAAGCTGGAACGGTATAAAAATGGAAGGTCAGACTGTGTCGAAGAGAGTGTTGGAACAGACTGGGCACACATTGACATCGTATATACAGAGAATGATACGACACTCTATGTAAACGGCATAAAGAGAGATACTGTGGCAAATGTAAACAAGCTGACGGATATTCTCGGCGATACCGGTATCTTCTACATCGGACGTGCCAACTGGGGAAACGGCGAGGGATACAAAGGCTGGATCGACAACTTTACGGTCTATGACGGCGCGCTCACCGACGAGGATCTGATAGATGAAGAGAGTGCGAAAGCGGCAGTTGCGGCAGACAAGGAAAAACTTACCCTGCCGGAATCTGTGAAAGCAGATTTTACTCTTCCATCCAAGGGAAGCAGCTACTCGGATATTACCTGGACAGTATCGGACAATGACGCTGCAGTGATCGGCGAGGACGGCTATACAGTTGCGGTGACAAGGCCGGAAGGCGAGGATGTAACCGTAACATTTACGGCTGAAATTTCCGTGGGCTCTGTGACAGAGACAAAGGAATTCACAGTCGTTGTGGAAAAGGTCCTGACGGAGGCTGATTATCTGGACGCGGCTAAGAAACAGCTGGAGCTTGTAAATCCGGACGACGTCAGAGGCAACATTACGCTTCCGTCGGAGTTTGTGATTGATGAGACTGACGAAACAGCGTACGTCACCTGGAAATCCAGTAATCCGGAGATTGTAACAGATACGGAGAAGGATGGAAAGCCTGCCGGCGTTGTTACAAGACAGGACAAAGATACAGATGTTACGATGACAGCCACCATCGAAGTGGACGGCAAGACAACAACGAAAGACATTGTACTTAAAGTGAAGAAAGCGACAGAGATGGAAGAAACGACAGATTACCTGTTCGCATATTTCCTGAATGACGGCGGCCCGTCTCAGCAGCAGATCTTCTTTGCGTCCAGCCATGACGGCAACAACTGGATGGATCTGAACCGGAAAGAGGCGGTACTCAGCGTGGCGGATTCTGTAAGAACGCAGGAAGATATCGATAAGACACAGAACCAGGCAGGAGTCAGAGATCCGTTTATGGTACGCTCTCCGGAGGGAGACAAGTTCTACCTGATCGCTACAGACCTGTGCATCGGTTCAAATGATATCGCCAACGGCACGGTGGACTGGGGAACCTCACAGTTTAACGGCAGCCACTGCCTGAGAATCTGGGAATCCACAGACCTTGTAAACTGGTCAGAACCCTGGCTTGCAGATGTCGCTCCGGAAGGAACAACCTGCGCATGGGCGCCGGAGGCGATCTATGATGAGACAACAGGCGAATTTGTTGTATACTGGGCGTCTATGACCGGAAGCGTCCAGAAGGTATATTATTCCAAGACAAGAGATTTCCGGAGTTTTACGGAACCGCAGATGTTCATTGACAACGGAAACGATCATATTATCGACACCACGATCTTAAGAGACGCAGAAGGAAATTACTACCGCGGTTCTGCCGCGAGCGGTACGATCCGTATAGAAAAATGCACGGACAGCAGCCAGTGGCTGACAAACCAGAGCGTATGGGAGACACAGGGATTTATCAAGGATATTACCGGATACACGCCCGGACTGGAAGGCCCGGAACTTTTTGCCTACAACGAGGATGACTGGCAGGAAGTGGACGGAGAGAAAGTGCCGACTTACGGACTGCTGGCGGACAACAACGGCGGCGTCGGCTATGTTCCGTTCTATACCACAGACATTGCGAACGCGAAATGGGTCAAAACAGATGACAATGATTTCAACTTTGATACGAACCATAAACGTCACGGGACAGTGATCCCGCTGACAGCGGAAGAGTATGACAGGGTAATGGAAGCCTACGGACCGGAAAAGATCGAAGTGAAGACAGAACCGGTCAAGACAGAATACACAATTGATTCTGAGGAACTGGTTCCCGCAGGTCTTGTTCTGACAGTAACTTATTCCGATGGCAGAACGGAAGATATTGCCTATAACAGCGGCTCCAAAAATGCGAGACAGTTTTCCTTCAGTGATGTGGACTTTACGACAGAAGGAACGAAGACGGTTACCGTGACTTACGGAGAGAAGCAGACAGAGTTTGATATTGAAGTAAAAGATGCATCGGATATCGAGGCATCGCTTCTTCTGGATTTTGATTTTGAAAATCTGAGCACAGGCCAGGATATCGTTACCGATACTGCAAAGGCCACCGGCGGCTATACGCTGGCGGACAGCTATGAAGGAAGCGGCAAGGCACTTCATCTGGACGGAACGGCAGCGCAGTGGCTGGATGTTACAAATGCTTCCGGAGGAAGCCTTCTGACCGGAGTGGAGGAGATGACCGTCTCCTACGACATCAAGAATGAGAGAACAGCTACAAACTGGGCGTTCTTTGCGGCTCCGAACAGAAACACCCAGCTGAACACAACGGAGCACTATATCGGATTCCTGCACAATAGCGGCAATCTGACGGTAGAACGTTACAACAATACAAACGGCAGACCGGCAAACCCGAGTACATCTGTCGGAAACGACTGGGTACATATCGATGTAGTATTTACATCAGGTGATACGGCGATTTATGTAAACGGCGTGGAGAAGGCAAGAGTGGACAGCGAATATTCTCTGCTGGATATCCTCGGCGGAAACAGCATTCTCCAGATCGGAAAGGCAAACTGGGCGGCAGGTGAGTATACCCAGGCGTCCATGGATAACCTGAAAATCTGGGATAAGGCGCTTACAGCGGATGAGATCGTGGAGAAGGTGCCGGATCTCTTCCTTAAGCAGGAATTAGAGAATATCAAAGCCTCGATTGAGGAACTGGTTCTGGAAGACGGCGAAAGCACACTTCCGGATTACAACGGAACCGTGACATGGAAATCTGAGATGGACGCTGTTTCCATTGGAGAGGATGGACTGACGGCAGACGTGCAGGCTCCGGAAATCGGGGAAGACGACCTGACAGGAGAACTGACAGCGGTAATCACACTTGGTAATCTGACTGAGGAAGTAACTGTTCCGGTTACAGTTAAGGCTCAGGTAGGACCGGATGATCCCTACGGATATCTGATGGTTCATTTTGTAGAGGACAGTAACGGCTATGCGGAGAAAATGTATCTGGATATCTCCAGAGGGGACAACCCGGAGCAGTGGGATCCGCTGAACGGAAGAAATCCGATTCTGGCGTCCAATCTTGGAACAACCGGCTCCAGGGATCCGTACCTGACCTATAATCCGGAGACAGAGACGTACTACATCATTGCTACTGACCTGCGTGTATTTGGCGGCAATAATCTCGACTGGGGTTACTGGAGCAGTCAGGGAAGCACGAAGATGAATGTCTGGGAGTCCAAGGATCTGATCACATGGAGCGATGTGCGGCAGTTTGACGTGGCTCTCGACAGAGATGGAAATATGCAGGCATATCTGGGTATGATGTGGGCTCCGGAAGCAACATGGGTTGACGATTATTACGGAGAAGGAGAAGGTGCGTTTGTCGTATACTGGTCCTCGAATGTTTATTCGGACGCAGCGCATACCTCCGTGGTCGGCGGCGGCTCTGATATTATGTGGGGCGTGACGACAGACTTTACCCAGGATACATGGGAATACGGCGGAGTAATGCTGGACGGCGGAAAAGAAGGATGGATCGATACGAATATCCTGCAGGCTAATGGAAAGACTTATCACATCACAAAGAGCAATGCAGAGCAGATTATTATGGAAGTGTCAACAGCTCATGACTGGTGGGATCTGGATAAGGCCGGATGGAAACGGGTTCAGAGCAACATCGGTCAGAGCAGATACGGCGCAGTAGAAGGTCCTGCTACAT
>USFD01000079.1 GCA_900553885.1 uncultured Ruminococcus sp. | reverse complement strand
AAACACATCTGGCAGTTTCTGCCACTATAATTCCTACAGTAAATTTACGCCGCCTTTTTAGAGTAATTTAATTGAGCCTTCCGGTTTCATGCGCTAAAATAGTAACAGAGTACAGAATCAGACAGACAGCAGATATGCTGCCGGAACGGAGGAAACAATGGAAAAAAAGAACTGGCTTCAGCTTGCCGAAGGAGCCGGAACAAATCTTATCATGGGGCAGGCAATGGACCTTCTGGACGGTGTTCTCGATTATAAAGAACTTATGATGGGATATGCCTGCGCGATCAAGGAGATCAATACAAAGTTTGAGGTCCTGGATACGGAATTTGAGGTCAGATACAAGAGAAACCCGATCAGCTCGATTGAGACGCGGCTGAAGAGTCAGACAAGCATTCTTGAGAAGATGGCGAGGATGGGAATACCTCCTACAAGGGAGAACATTGAGAACAACCTGAACGACATTGCCGGGATCCGGGTGATATGTTCCTATATTGATGATATTTATCTCCTGGCAGATGCGCTGACAAAGCAGGACGATATCCGGCTGATCAGGAGAAAAGACTATATCAGCAGCCCGAAACCGAACGGCTACCGCAGCCTTCATCTGATCGTCAGTGTCCCGATCTTCTTTGCGGAGTCCATGAAAGAAGTAAAGGCGGAGGTACAGATCCGGACCATTGCCATGGATTTCTGGGCGAGTCTGGAGCATCAGATCAAATACAAGAAAAAAGTGGAACATGCGGAGAAGGTGATCGCCCGTCTGAAAGAGTGCGCAGATGAGATCGCGCACATAGATGAGACGATGCAGGAAATCCGGATAGAGATGGACAATATCAAAGAAGAAACTACGGATGCGGAAGCGCTGTATGAAAAGCTCAAGAAAATAGATATCAATTTTATGTAAGAAGAGCCCGGTTATAGGATGAACCTATAACCGGATATTTTTTTTGCGTATTAGCAGGAATACATATACTGTGATAGGATGAATCCAGCAGCAAAAAGAACTATAATACATCGATAATCGTTTTAATATACGTTTGAACGAAAATGGAGGAGACTGGCATGACAGACATCAGAAATTCACAGAACTGGAGCTTTGAGACAAAACAGGTACATATCGGGCAGGAGCAGCCGGATCCGGCAACAGGGGCAAGAGCAGTTCCGATCTATGCATCAGCATCTTTCGTGTTTGATGACTGTCAGCATGCGGCGGACCGCTTCGCTCTGAAGGATTCGGGAAACATATACGGGAGACTGACGAATCCGACGGAGGATGCATTTGAGCAGAGAATTGCGGCTCTGGAGGGCGGCACGGCAGCTCTTGCAACAGCTTCGGGAGCTGCGGCCATTACCTATACATTTCAGGCACTGGCAAAGGCCGGCGAGCACATTGTTGCTTCTAAGACGATATATGGAGGATCCTACAATCTTCTGGCTCATACGCTGCCGCTTACAGGCGGGATCACGGCAACATTTGTGGATTCGGAAGAAGAGGGCGCATTTGAAAGGGCAATTCAGGAAAATACGAAAGCAATCTTTGTAGAAACGCTGGGAAATCCGAATTCCAATGTGGCGGATCTGGAAAATCTTGCAGAGCTAGCCCATAAACACAAGATTCCGCTTGTCGTGGATTCTACATTTGCCACACCGTATCTGGTGAGGCCGATTGAGCACGGAGCGGATATCGTGGTGCACTCAGCAACAAAGTTTATCGGCGGGCATGGCACGGCTCTGGGTGGTGTGATCATTGACAGCGGCAGGTTTGACTGGAAAGGTTCAGGAAAATATCCGTGGATCTCAGAGCCGAATCCCAGTTATCACGGTGTTTCATTTACAGATGCAGCACCGTCAGCGTCCTTTGCGACATATATCCGTGCAGTCCTTTTGAGGGATACAGGAGCTACCCTTTCCCCGTTCCACGCTTTCCTTCTGCTGCAGGGACTGGAGACTCTCTCTCTTCGGGTGGAGCGCCATGTGGAAAATGCTCTGAAGGTCGTAAAATATCTGGCCAATCATCCGCAGGTGGAGGCAGTGCATCACCCGTCCCTGGAAAGCGAATCAACCCATGCACTGTATGAAAAGTATTTTCCGCAGGGCGGCGGCTCCATCTTTACTTTTGAGATCAAGGGAGACGCAGGGACTGCACAGAAATTTATTGATAACCTGCCGATCTTTTCTCTGCTGGCAAATGTGGCGGATGTAAAATCACTTGTGATCCATCCGGCCACAACAACTCACAGCCAGTGCACGGCACAGGAACTGGAAGAGCAGGGGATCAGGCCGAATACGATCCGGCTGTCTGTCGGAATCGAGAAGGCGGACGACCTGATCGCGGCGCTTGACACAGCGTTTGAAGCAGCGGAGTGATGCTGCAGACTCTCAGAAAGCAATATGTACAGGCAGAATATAAATTCAGGCTAAAAATCTGCAAGTAAATTTATATTTAGAAGGAGATAAAAACATGACTAATTACTATAAAAGCACACTTGATCTTATCGGGAATACCCCTCTGGTGGAAGTGACAAATATTGAGAATGAACAGAACCTGGAGGCTTCAGTCCTTGTCAAACTTGAATACTTCAATCCAGGCGGAAGTGTAAAGGATCGTATTGCGAAAGCGATGATCGAAGATGCGGAAAGCCGGGGAGCATTAAAAGAAGGTTCCGTTATTATTGAGCCTACATCCGGAAATACAGGGATCGGGCTTGCGGCAATCGCTGCAGCAAAAGGCTACAGGATCATTCTGACCATGCCGGAGACTATGAGCGTGGAGCGCAGAAATATTTTAAAGGCATACGGTGCAGAGCTGGTGCTGACGGACGGTGCAAAGGGGATGAAAGGAGCTATTGCCAGGGCGCAGGAGCTGGCGGCAGAGATCCCGGACAGCTTTATCCCAGGACAGTTTGAAAATCCTGCGAATCCGGCGGCGCACAGAGCGGCTACCGGTCCGGAGATCTGGCGCGATACGGACGGAAAAATCGATATTTTTGTGGCAGGAGTGGGAACCGGCGGAACGATCACAGGAGTCGGAGAATACTTAAAAGAACAGAACCCGGATATAAGCATCGTGGCTGTAGAACCGGAAGGCTCTCCGGTTCTCTCTGAAGGAAAGGCAGGAAAGCATAAGATTCAGGGAATCGGCGCAGGCTTTGTGCCGGAGACTTTGAACACGTCTGTATATGATGAGGTGATCCGGGTGACCGACGAAGATGCATTTGCCGCCGCAAGACATCTGGCGCGAAAGGAAGGAATCCTGACGGGAATATCCTCCGGAGCGGCACTGCATGCAGCTGTTGAACTGGCGCGAAGACCGGAGAATAAAGGGAAAACGATTGTGGCGCTGCTGCCGGATTCCGGGGATCGGTATTACTCCACGCCGTTGTTTGCGGAAGTCGGTTAAGAAGGATTGACAAAAAGAAGCAGATCCGGTATAAAATAAATAACGGTGTTATTTATAACAATGTCCACAGCGGGGTGATCTGATGTCAAGAAAAGCAGGAAACATACCGGAAGAGACAAGAGCGGCTCTTTTAAAAGCAGCCACAGAAGAATTTGCCGAATATGGGTTTGAAAAATCATCCCTCAGGAGGATCTGTACCCGGGCGGGCGTGACTACGGGAGCTCTGTATGCTTCCTTTAGAGATAAAGACGATCTTTTTGAAAATGTCATAAAGCCGGTTACGGATCATATTGATGCTGTCATGGGAGAGCATTACGAGAGGGAGCGTGCGTCTGCCGGCAGAGAGCTTCTGAATCCGGAAGCAGAGGAAGAGGATGTCAATGCAGTCCTGGCGCTCCTGCGGTATTATTACCGGAATAGAAAAGTCTGTTCCATCCTCTTCGGCCACAGGGAGCATCCGGCGGTGGCTGCGTTCTTTGACCGGCTGATCGGGCAGATTGACGCCCAGGGGAAAGCAGTGGCGGCTCTGATTCGGGAAGGAATCGGAGAAGGAACCGGAGAGAAAACCGGAGATAAAAGCAGCAATGAGGAAGTGCCGGAATTTACGGCTGATACAATCCACTGGTTTTCTCATTTACAGGTTGATATGGTCTTTTATCTGATCGAGCATGAGACAGAAGAAAGAGAGGCGGAAATGCAGGCAAGAAATATGGTACGCTTCATGCGGGGCGGATTTTATGCGCTGCTGCACAAAGGCAGCTTAACAGATTTTATAAGAGAAAGATGAATGAAAAAGGACCTTCGGGTCCTTTTTAAATAACATTTAAATAACAATGTTATTTAAAAGAAAGGAGAGAAATATGTTTATCTGTTTAAAGGATGCGGTAAAAAAATACGGAGAAGGAGAGGCGGCGGTCTATGCGCTGGACCATGCAGATCTTGTCATCGGAAAAGGGGAGATCTGTGCGATTCTTGGACCTTCCGGTTCCGGAAAGAGTACAATATTGAACATGCTGGGCGGCCTGGATACGCTGGATGCCGGAGAATTGACCATAGAGGGAAGAAGTCTGATCGGACTGACGCCAAAGGAACGTACCTTGTACAGAAAAGAAGAGGTGGGATTTGTCTTCCAGTTCTATAATCTGATCCAGGACCTGACAGTTGAGGAGAATATCGAGGTAGTATCAGATATCTCAGAATCTCCTCTCGATCTGAGCGAGGTGCTGGGAGCACTTGAACTGGAGCAGTACCGCAGACGCTTTCCACGGGAGCTTTCCGGCGGCCAGCAGCAGAGGGCGGCTATTGCAAGAGCCATGATCAAAAATCCCAGGCTGCTGCTCTGTGATGAACTGACCGGTGCCCTGGATACCCGATCCTCCAAAAAGGTCCTGCAGTTCGTGGAGAAGATGAATCGGCAGTACGGCACCACAGTCGTGATCATTACCCATAATGAGGCAATCGCGAAGATGGCAGATCAGATCATACGAATCCGGGACGGCAGGGTTGAGGAGAGTGTGTTCAATGAAAAGAAGATTCCGGCGGAAGAGCTGGAGCTGTAAAGGAGGAGCAGAATGAAAATGAGGAGAAGATATGTCCGGAATATCCGGCAGAATCTGTCGTTTTATATAGCCTCCACCGTACTGACCATGGCGGCGCTCTTTCTGTTTTTCCTGTTTCACATTGCGGGAAATGCAATTCTGGACTTTGCAGATGAATTTTTTGAAAAACAGAAGCTGGAGGATGCTCATTTTACGACCTATATCCCGATTCCGGAATCGGATATTGAGGATATGGAAGAAGAGTATGGGATCACTTTGGAAGCGCAGTCCTATATAAATATCGACACCGACGGAACTACTGCAAGGGTATTCCAAAAGACACGGAAGGTAGATCTCTGCAATGTGACAGAAGGAGAGGATGCAGATGAAAAAGGCGAGGTAATCCTGTCCGAAGGCTATGCTGTCAATATGGAGATCTCTATAGGAGATCAGATCAGAATCGGAGAAGAAGGCTATACGGTGACCGGTTTCTTCCAGCGGCCGGACTATTTGTACATGATGGAAAATGAGGACGACTCATATAAAAATATCTCTACATTTTTTCTTGCCTATATGCCTGAGGAAGACTTTGCAGAACTGGGGGAGACGAACTGCCAGTATCTGGTCAGATATAATGGAAATGAAGATACAGATTTCCGCAGGGCCGTCAATGACAAATATCAGATGCACAGCTATACGGCGGCGGAAGAAAACCAGCGGATTGTGATGGTACGCTCACAGGCGGAAATGTTTCTGATCATGTCGTGGATGCTTCTGTGCATCCTGCCTCTTGTGGCGGTGGCGCTGATCTGCATCATTATCAGCAGAAAGGTAAAGACAGAGCAGCAGATGATCGGAACGCTTTCTGCCATGGGGTACACCAGAGCGCAGTTAGCACGTCATTATGCCGGCTTTGCAGCCATTCCCGGTATCATCGGCGGTGTTCTGACTTCTGTGGTCGCGGCAGCTGTCGCCCAGCCATACGGGGAACTGGGGCTTACTGACTATGAACCAATGCGTATCTCCTGCAGCCTGAGCTGGTATGCGGCTGTTTTAGGAATCGTCATTCCTACTGTCATGTATGTTCTTGCGGCGCTGCTTTCGGTAAGACGTCTGCTGAGACAGAATACAGTGCTGCTTTTAAACGGAAGTGGGGACGAAGGCAGGCGGAAGCTGCGCCGGGTCCTTGCCGGGAGAAAGCTGTCTTTTCGCATCAAATTTGCTGTCCGCTTACTGATCGGAAGTCCGGCGAGAAGTTTTGTCGTCTTTCTGGGAATTTTCCTGGGCAGCTTTATTATGCTGACAGGATTCTCCATTTATGACTCGGCGAGGCATATGGCAGACACGGTACAGGTAACGGCCGGCGAATACGAATACCAGTATGTTCTGGGTGAACTTCTGTATGAGAATACATACGGCGGAGAACTGATACTGGCGGCGCCTGTGGAGGGAGAGAGGGGGGAGACGCTGACTGTGATGGGAACGGACAATGAACAGTCTCTTTTAAACCTGACAGATAAGGAAGGACAGAAGATCAGTACAAAGGACGGATATTATATTACAAGCCTTGCTGCATATCTGTGCGGGTGGAAAACCGGTGACCGGGTGACATTATATAATCCGCTGTCTCTGGAACAGATCCATATCAGAATCAGCGGAATTGTGGAAAATGATACTGCACAGATTATTTATGCTTCCCGGGCAAATGCCGCTGAGATGACCGGGGTGGACAAAAATGCAGGGAATATGATCATAAGCGAAGAAAAACTGGATATTCCGGAAAATATAGTAGAGAGCGAAAGCAGAAAATCTGATCTTGAAGAGCAGGTGGATACGATCATTGACCAGACCAGCTATATGATCGATACTATGGTGGGACTGGGAATCGTGATCTGTATCGCGTCTGTCTATGTAGCAGTTAATATGCTGGTATCAGAGAACCGCAGAAATATCTCCATGCTGAAAGTGCTGGGGTATCCGGACCGAAAGATCGGGTGTATTGTACTTGGCAGCAATCACGTCTTCCTTCCACTTGGAATCTTTCTGAGCATTCCCGCGGCATATGCATTCTGCGGGCTGTTCTTCCGGATGTTTGCCGATATGATGGGGATGCTGGCCAGCCCGTATCTGGAGGTTAAAAGCTGTATTATGGCCGCAGTCCTGACAGCAGGCAGCTATCTGGCGTCAATGTACTTCGTGCAGCGAAAGACACGGAAGGTGGATGCGGTGGAGTGCCTGAAGGAACAGCGGGAATAGCTGCGGCAATATATTTTATAATATGTTGCTGTTATGATAGAATAATGATAAAATTAGGATAATAAAAAGAAGGGAGTGAATTACATGATACAAATCAGACCTGTTTCAGACTTGAGAAATAAGTTCCCGGAGATAGAAATGCTTGTTAATGAAGGGCAGCCGGTATATTTGACAAAAAATGGATATGGAGCAATGGTTGTACTGAGTCTGGAAGAGTATTCCAGTCTTGTGGATAATGTGGAGATGAAATTGGATGAAGCAGACAGAATAGCAGAAACCATCGAAGAAAGATTAAGCCATGATGATGTATTCCGAAATGTAAGGAGTGTGATTCATGACAAATAGAAAATATAAGCTTCGGTATTTGCCGGTGTTTGAACAAGACTTGGTACAGACAGTAAGTTATATTACAAATGTGCTGAAAATCCGGATGCGGCTGAAAAGCTTGCGGATGATGTAGAGACGGCAATACTGGAAAGGCTGGATAATCCGCTGGCATTTGAGCCGTATCCTTCGGTAAAGAAGAGAAAATTCCCGTATTATAGGATTTATGTGAGAAACTATGTGATTTATTATGTCGTTATAGGCGAAGTAATGGAAGTCCGGAGATTTCTTTACAGAGCGAGAGACACAGACAGGTTTCTGTAAAATGTAGTGAAAAAATATGCTATGTATGGAGTTCAAAATGTGACTCACAAAACGATCTGATATAAAATGCCGCCAGCAGTTCAAACCGGTCCTGAACATTATCAAGGGGCAGCCCCAGTGTTTCTCTGAGAATCCGGACGCGGTAGTTGACGGTGTTTCTATGGCAGAACATTGCCCCGGCAATCTTCTGGATGCTTCCGCTGCAGATCAGATAGTGATACAGCGTATCCAGACAGCAGCTTTTATGCGCCTTGTCATATGCAAGAACGGGTTCCAGCTTTTCCCGCCAGTAGTTGTCCAGAACACGCTGGTCGGTGACAGAGAAAAGTATTTTATAAAATCCCAGATCATCAAAAGCGCGGAAAATCTCTCCGGCGGCAGCGCATGCGGCCAGAGCAGACCGGGCCTGTGAAAAACTCCGCGGGAAATCGCTGAGCCCTGAAACAGAGCCCAGCCCGGAGCGGATGTCCCAGAGAGAAAATGACCGGCTGATACGGCCGGCAAGCTCCCGGACTGCGTCTTTGAGTTCTGCAGGAGCCCCGGCTTCTGAGACGGTGTGTTCCGGCTTGCCCGTACAGGGAAGAACGATAAGGATATCCTCCCGGAAACGGCACATATGGCTGCCGGGAAAATGAACTTTAAGTTCCAGTTTTACAGCGGTTTCAAACCGCTGTTTTTCCTGTTCCGGGCCGTCTGCGTGTATGCAGTATGCGAGATAACTCCGGTCCGGCGTGAAACCGCTGCGCGCGAGGATATTCAGGGCATGTTCTGTACCGGAACCGCTGATCAGATCCAGAACCGCCTCCGTAACAGCGTCAGAGGACTGGGTATCCCGGAAAATCCGGTTATAGTAGCTGCGGGTGATATCGTAAATATGGATTTCCCACGGCATGGTAAAGAGCGGGTAGGAGTGTTCCTCGCAGAAGTTCCGGATTTCCGGAGTGATGTCTTCTTCAGAGAGATACATCCCCGTGTTAAGGATAAGACCGCAGGTGCCCTGGCGGAACAGTTTGCGGATAAAGTCAGAGAGCCATCCGGAGGAAGCCTGCTTTCCCATTCCGGTGGTGATGATCAGCTCGCCCCCGTGAAGAAAGTCAGTCGTAGCAATGTCTTCCGCCACATAGACCCAGTTCATGAGACGGTTCAGACCTTTTGCTTCGCAGACCAGTTCCAGCTGGAATCTGTTTTTTGTTTCAGAATAGATATCCTGCAGTAATAATGACATTATGAAACCTCCGCATAATTTTACTGCAAGAATAGCACGGAAATAGCGCGTGCGTCAATGAATTTTATGCTGACAGCATAAATAGAGGAATGATATTCGTGCACTCAGGCTATTGGAACAGATGGCTCATTGTGCAATACTTATAGGCAAAAGAACGAGGAAGTGCTTTTGGAAGAAGGCCTTTCTCGTTCTTTTGTTTACAGAAAATTCTGAGGGATAAGAACGATACAGTGACAGGAGGATGATATTATGCTTGCTTTATAAAGAAAAACAGATATGATGGCGGTCCTTGCTGTGCTGATGCCGGCACAAAAAGGAAAAAGCACCTGTATCCTTTAAACCAAGGAGTTGACGAAAGAAAATACCTCAGGTAAATTTAGATTATTATTGCATTGGCGAGCTGGTAAAATCAAAAAAAGAGGTATCTGAAATGGAAAATGACAGAGAGCAAGAGAGGGGAAAATCTGTGATGGAGAAGAAATATCTGTTTATGACAGGAATAGCCGTTTCCGCTGCATTATGGTGCCGGCAGCGAAATAAAAAGTATCCTCTGGCGGCGGGATATCCGCTTTTAAATAAATTTATTATTCCGGAATCGTTCCTTTCCTGTCATATTATGAGGATAGCAAACAGACAGCTGGCGGCCATGAAACAGCCGTCTCCACCACGTGGGATAAAGAGGATGAGAAAACGGATTGATTCAGGAAAAGGAGAGAAGATACGGCTTACCGTTTACAGGCCGGTATCCGTGAAAAATATGCTGCCCTGCCTGGTATACTTTCATGGAGGAGGATTCTGTCTGGAAGATGCCCCATATATTCATGAGCACATGGGGAAATACGCGGAGAAAGCAGAATGTACAGTTGTTTTTGTACATTACAGGACATCAGAGCAACACCCCTTTCCCATTCCTTTCACAGACTGCTGGGAAGGGCTTGAATATGTCCGTCAAAATTCGGAAGACCTGCACATTGACAGGGAACGGATTGCAGTGGGCGGCGACAGTGCAGGAGGTGCTCTTGCCGCCGCCTGTACGCTCAGAAGCAGGGAGGAAGGAAAGTCTGACATTTGTTTTCAGATGCTGATCTATCCTGTGTTGGACGCCCGGATGAAGACTGAGTCTATGAAAAAATACACGGACAGTCCTGTTTGGAATGCTCGTTTATCGAAAAAGATGTGGGAATTGTATCTGAAAAACGGAACCTTCGGAAAAAGGTACTATGCATCACCTGCTGAGACGGAAGACTTTCATAATCTTCCGCCGGCATATATTGAGGTGGAGCAGTATGACAGCCTGCATGACGAAGGCGTCAATTACTGGAGAAACCTGAAAAGGGCAGGAATTGCCGCAGAATTACAGGATGTGAAAGGCACGTTCCACGGGTTTGACGTATTTACGAAAACAGACATTACGAAAAAGATGCTGGATATACGTTGCAGTGCTTTGCGGCGTGCATTCAATGAAGTCCTGCAGCAAAGCGCCTGCCGTTCAAAAGGCCTGCGGGATACGGCAGATCAGTGAGAATCACCTGCGTCATTGACGGAATAAGCGGTTATCTGGTACAGTGTAACTGGTACAGAAATGGAACGTCAATGAAAGAAAGGGTGATTCTTTGCTGTTTCGACAGATGAAGTATTTTACTGCTGTTGTGGAATGCGGCAGCTTTACTGAGGCGGCGGAGCAGTGCTATATATCCCAGTCCGCCATATCCCAGCAGATACGGGCGCTGGAAAAAGAACTGGGCGTGGAGCTGATTCACAGGGAAAACCGGAAGTTTACCCTGACTCCGGCAGGCGAGTATTTTTACAGCCGGAGCAAGGGACTTCTGGAGGAGGCGGATGATATCCGCAGGGAGACCGTCCGGATCGGACAGGATGATGAACTTCAGCTTCGTATCGGATATCTCCGGTGCTACAGCGGTCAGGAGCTCCATCAGGCTGTAGCGGAATTTTCACGGCTTTATCCGGAAGTATCTATCAGCATTGTCAACGGAACGCACGAAGAGCTGTATGATCTGCTGCGGTTCGGAGGAGTGGATCTGATCCTCAGCGATCAGAGGAGAGCCTTTTCCAGTCAGTATGAGAATTACCAGCTGCTGCAGTGCGGATGTTATGCCGAACTTTCGGTCAGCAGCGGTCTGAGCAGCCAGGAGTCAGTGGAACTGGACAGTCTGAAGCGGATCCCCTGTATCCTGATCTCTTCCAGAGAACAGCAGAATACGGAGCAGGATTATTTTCAGAACACTCTGGGATTCGGAGGCCAATTCCTGTTCGCGGAAAACCTGGAGGAAGGGAGGCTGATGGTAGCCGGAAACCGGGGATTCCTGCCGATTGAGAGCGTGGGCACCCTTCCGCCGGCAGGAGCGGCCATCCGGCGGCTGCCCATTGTCCGGAACGGACAGCAGCTTCAGAGAAATTACTGTGTGTTCTGGCTGAAAGACCAGACGAACTATTACATCGAAGAATTTGCGGGAATTCTCCGGAAACTTCTTTTATAACCGGAGCTGAAAGGGGACTGACATATGATTGAAGTTGAAGTAAAGCTTCCCATTCCGGATCCGGAAGAGATAAAAAACAGGATTCTGGAGGCAGGTTTTAAAGAACAGCGTTTTATTGAGGAGCGGGATACATATTTTGACAATGCCTGTGGAGACATCAGAGCGAACGGAGCGGCTCTCAGAGTCCGTGAGACGAAAGACTGCCGTACAGGAAAGAAACAGGCACAGATCAATTACAAAGGAAAGAAGCTGGATACTCAGACAATGACCCGCAGAGAATTAGAAACCGGGGTAGAGGACGGGGCGGTCTGCCGGGAGATTCTGCAGGCTCTCGGGTATTCTCCCGCGGAACCGGAAGTAATCAAGATCCGGACAATGCTGCAGAAAGATTTTATCACAGCCTGTCTGGATGATGTGCACGGGCTGGGCAGTTTTCTGGAGCTGGAGATTCTGGTAGAAAGTGAAGAGAAAAAAGATGCCGCCCTGGATCAGATCAAAGACATCCTGAACAGTCTGGGGTATCAGGTCTCCGACTCGGTTCAGACCTCTTATTTATCTATGCTTCAGAGAAAGGCAGATAAAGAAGGATATCAGAATGAATGAAAGTTCTGGTATCCTTTTTTGCTGCTGTGCGGTCGCATCAGTTTTACTTATCAGAACTATTCGGAATTAAAATTGTTGATTTCGGCAGAAAGCTTACAATAAAGTTATCAGAAAGAAAGAGGTGGATGCATTATGAAAAAAGATGTAATGATTTTAACAGGCGCGGGGCAGATCGGCATGGCGATTGCCCGCCGTATGGGATATGGAAAGAAGATTGTAATCGGAGATAAGAATCCGGATAATGCGCAGGCTGTCGCAAAGATCATGAATGACGCCGGATACGATGCAGACGCCGTGGAGATGGATCTCTCTTCCCGTGAGTCCATTAAAAATCTGATCGTAAAAGCGCAGGAGTACGGAGATATCACTATGCTGGTAAATGCGGCAGGCGTTTCTCCCAGCCAGGCACCCGTTGAGGCAATTCTGAAAGTAGATCTGTACGGTACAGCAGTACTTCTGGAGGAAGTGGGCAAGGTGATCAGAGAAGGCGGCGTAGGAGTGACAATCTCAAGCCAGTCCGGACATCGTATGCCGGCCCTTACACCGGAGGAAGACGAACAGCTTGCCTGCGCGCCCGCAGAGGAACTGCTGAAGCTGGACATTCTTCAGCCGGAGAAAATCAGAGATACGCTGCACGCTTACCAGATGGCGAAACGCTGCAATGAGAAGCGGGTCATGGCAGAGTCCGTAAAGTGGGGAGAGAAGGGAGCGCGGATCAATTCCATTTCTCCGGGAATTATCGTAACGCCGCTGGCCATTGACGAATTTAACGGTCCCCGGGGAGACTTCTATAAAAACATGTTCGCGAAGTGCCCGGCAGGACGCCCGGGAACAGCGGACGAAGTTGCCAACGTGGCGGAACTTCTCATGAGCGATAAGGGCGCATTTATCACCGGCGCGGATTTCCTGATCGACGGAGGAGCCACAGCTTCTTACTTCTATGGGCCGCTGAAGCCGGAAGCGTAAACAGGCACAGCGGAGCTCACGCAACGCCGGAATTTTTAATATGCTTATATAAGAAAAGAATCCTGGAAAGGGTTCTTTTTTGATGGCATTTTAATAATTCTGAAACATTTTTCAAACATTTTTCAAATAATGAGAGCCCATACTTCAATAATAAGAACATGAGGTCTGTTTATGAGTAGCGGGGATGCAAAAGGGAGTGATCCGCTGGATGCCAGTGAAAAATTCTTATAATCCAAACCGGAAACAAGGAGAAAATGTGGAGGGAGGTCAGCGCTTGAAAAAATGAAAAAGTTCATGATACATTTGCTTGTTTATATAAGCACGGCGGCAGCGGCTGTTTTATCCATTATACAGGCAGGAAAACAGATACTGCCGTGGATTGCCGGAATAGTGGTGTATGTCCTGGCAGCTGTTCTGCTGACGCTTTCATGCGTGTTTTTTTATCACGATCTGAGGGAGAATGTTATAAAGAAAATCCTTGAAGTTATAAAAAAGAATCCTCTTGGAGAACGTTTTCTTGCCGACTACACGTTTCGTACCATCCTTACCACTCTGCCTGCATTTTTGATCAATGTGGCATATACGGTGTATAACGGTGTGATCGGGATCATGAACCAGTCTGTCTGGTTCATTACAATGGCAGTCTATTACAGCCTGCTGGGAATCATGCGTTACCGTGCAGTGAGTACAGGAAGAAAAATATCACGTCTGGATGACAGGGAACAGATCAGGAAGAAGGAACTTTCCGTGATAAAGACAGACGGCATTCTGCTTCTGGTATTGAATCTGGCGCTGAGCGGCGTTGTACTTCTGACGATCGCCCAGGATACGGCGAAAAGATATTCAGAGATCATGGTGATATCTATAGCGGCATATACCTTTTATAAGATCACAATGGCAGTGGTCAATATGGTAAAGGTAAGAAAAACGAAGTCGCCGATCCTGATCACGATCCGCAATATAGGCGCTGCGGATGCACTGGTATCCATGCTTACCCTGCAGGCGGCGATGTTTGCCTCATTTCAAGATAAAAATAGCTTGAATACCAATCAGATGAACGCCATTACCGGACTGTCTGTCTGTATCCTCATATCAATATTGGGAATAAGCATGATCTGGTATGCCTGGAAGAAAAAGAAAGAATCCTGAGCGCATCAGGATTCTTTCTGATATTATTCAGACAGAAGTCAGGCGCGTTTTCCATTGCGTAGCTGTAACCGCAGTAGTTCAGCATTTCGATATCATTTCCGCCGTCCCCGAAGGCAGCGCACTGCTCCGGAGAAATTCCCCAGCGCTCTGCAAGCCGCTTCAGGCCGGACGCCTTGTGACAGCCCGGAACGATCAGATCAATGGAGCCGTGACCGCTGGTTGTGGGCTCAACTTTCCCACCGAGCCGCTCACGGAACATGTCGTAATAAAAATAGGTTTTTTCTTCCGGGATTGTGGGCGCAAATTTAAGTATCTGGTCACTTACTTCTTTAAAATCATCTGTCCACTGCAAACGGTGGTAATAGATCTTTGTAAGGTCAAAAAAATCCTGGCTTACGGTTCCGCGCTGACAGTATGCGCTGTT
>USFD01000078.1 GCA_900553885.1 uncultured Ruminococcus sp. | reverse complement strand
AATCAGATTTCAGATCCTTTATTTTTCTCAGATTCCGGAACGGAATAAGGATCCCGCATCCCATATCTCCGTCCTGTTCGATTCGGAAGTTCCAAATGTTTCCGATATTTCTGAGCCTAAGTTCCTTTCGGAAAATCCGAATTCTCCATATCTGCAGATCACTCCACACTTTTGAGCGACTCTACCATATTGATTTTTTTCAATTTAAAATACATGGCTCCATTTACAATAATTGAAAACAGAAATGTAAGAGCGAATCCGTATATAAAGCTGCTCAGATCAATGTTACGTCCGAACATTACGGACTCCACTTCTACTGTTACTATAATAAAGCGGTGCAGAATCTTTCCCAGAACAATTCCGAAAACTGCTCCGAAAAAGGTAAGCAGAATATTCTCCCGGTACACATACATGGAGACCTCATTATTGTAAAATCCAAGAACTTTCAGAGTAGCAAGTTCTCTCTGCCGTTCCGTAATGTTAATATTATTCAGATTGTAGAGCACTACAAACGCCAGCATTCCCGCGGATATGATCAGTACCGCGATAACCAGATCCAGCGAGCTCAGCATATTGTTTACCTGTTCCCGCATATCTGTTGTATAGCTGATACTCAAAGCGCCCGGCATGGCAAGCGCCTCCTCGCCGATACGCTCGGCCTCCTCTGTCGTCCGGTCCGCCGTCTTATAGAAAATCGAATTATAGTCCGGACTTTCACCATAGACCTCCTCATAGACTTCCGGAGTCATATAGAGGTAATGTCCAAGATAATTTTCGCAGACTGCGGAGATCTTTACCTGCAGACCCCCCCGGTCTTCGTCCCGTATGGTAATCGTATCCCCTGCATCCACGTCCAGCTCTGACGCCATTTTCTCCGTAAGGATCGCACCGGTGTTATCAAGCGTATACTGCTCATCCGTAATCCGGTCCCTGAAAACGACAAAATCAGAGAATTCCTTTATGTCCGCCGGCACATCCAGATAGACATCATACCAGTCCTTTCCGTTTCCTACATTGACAGATGTCAGCAGACCTTCCGTCAGCCCCGCCATACTCCTGTCTTTTTCAAGTTCCGTTTCGATCCGGGACCGTTCCTCGTCCGTCGCGTTCTCTTCGAGAATAATATTTCCGTCATACATCTGAATCTCGCTGTACTGAAGATCAACGATAGCAAAAATAGAATCCTTCAGTCCAAATCCTACCAGCATCAGTGCCATACATCCGCCGATTCCGAAAATTGTCATAAACAGGCGCTTTTTATACCTCACCAGATTTCTCACACTGGCCTTCCAGGAAAAATTAAGCCGCTTCCAGATAAAATTTATCCGCTCCAGCAGTACTCTCTGTCCCTGCTTCGGTGCAGGCGGGCGCATCAGTTCGGCAGCCTGTGCCCGCAGTTCCCGATAGCATGCAAGAAGAGTGGCAAGAAGGGTACTTGCCAGCGCCGCGGCCGCGGCTCCCACTCCATAGACCAGATTGTAGGGGAGACGGATCTCATGCATATGCTGAAACATAATCCCGTAAGCATTGATGATAATGTAAGGAAATACTTTCTCGCCGAACAGAACTCCCAGCAGGCTTCCCGCGACTGTCGCCAGAAGTGCATAGCCCAGATATTTTCCTGCAATAGAATGCCGTTCATATCCCAGCGCCTTAAGGGTTCCGATCTGTGTCCTCTGCTCCTCTACCATTCTTGTCATAGTCGTCAGACTGATCAGTGCTGCCACAAGGAAGAAGATTGCCGGGAAGACTTCGCCGATCGCCCGCATCCGATCCGCATTTTCTCCGTATCCGCTGTACTCCGGAAGATTGGAGCGGTCATAGACATACCACTCCGGTTCCTCCAGATCCTGAATCTCCTGTTCTGCATCCGCCAGTTCCTGTTTTGCATCCTCAATCTTCTGCTCTCCGTCTGCGATCTCCTGTCTGGCCTCTGCCTCTCCTTCCCGGTACTCTTCCCAGCCGTCTGCTATTTCCTTCTCCGCATCAGCCAGTTCTTCCTCCGCGTCAGCCAGTTCCTGTTCGCCGGACTCAACCTGCTTCCAGCCGGCATTGATCTGTTCCTGCCCGGACTCCAGCTCTGCCTTCGCATCTTCGATCTGCGCCTGTGCCTGCGCAACAGCCTGTTCCCCCTTCTGAATTTCTTCATAGAGCGTATTCATTGCCCCGATGGTAACCGCATCTGTCCGGCCGCTGGCGGCAAGAGTGTTATACTGCTCCTTGGCCGCATTCAGCTCATCGATCTGACTGTTAAGCGCATCTATATTGGCATTGAGTTCCTCTTCTCCCCGGTCCAGGTCCTCCTGGCGTTGTGCAAGCTGCGTTCTGGACGCCTCCAGCTGCTCTCTGGATGACTCTATCTGCGCCTTTCCGCCGTCCACTTCCGCCTGCGCGTCTTCCAGCTGCTGCCGGGCGTCGGCAAGTTCAGCTTCTGCTTCCGCCCTGCCGTCCTCCAGCTCTTTCTCTGCGTCCGCAACTTCTGACCGGGCGTCTTCCAGCTCTTTCTCTGCCTCATCCACAATCTCATCATAGCGGGCCTTCTGCCGTTCTTCTTTTATGTCTTCTACCCGCTCCAGCGCTTCTGCGACCCGTTCATCGTAAGCGTCTGTAAAAGCCGTCAGGTCCTTTGCTCCTTCCACCTGGGCATCAATCTCAGTATAGACATCCAGGGAAAAACTCTCCTCCGGAACTACAGCAAATGCGGCCACACTTCCGTTTCCGATTGTGGTGCTGCCCCGCTGGAAGGAAATGTAGCACGGGCTGCTTACCGCTCCTACTATAGTAAATGTATCCGTCTTAAGCGTATCTGTAATCTCGTCGCCACCGCCGCCGGAAAATGTAATCGTATCCCCGATCTTCAGTTTGCCCTCTTCCAGATAGTCCACATCTACCGCACATTCATCTTCCTTCCCGGGGAGACGTCCTTCCTCCAGCTGTACCTCATTCATGGAAGGCAGCATGGACATAACGTGTACTACAATTTTATTTTCCCCCTCTGTACACAGAACATCCACAGAGTATCCTCCCTCTGCTTTCTCAATCCCGTCCACGTTTTCAATGGCCGCCAGATCATCATCCGTAAGTCCCATGGTGCTCACAACCTGGATATCCATCAGATTCTTCGCGTCAAAATAAGCATCTCCGGAATAACGCATATCCGGCTCGGAAGAACGGATACCGGAAAAAAAAGCGCACCCGATGGCCACAATGAAAAAAATGGACAGGAAACGCCCCATGCTGCGCCGGATTTCCATATAAAAATCTTTTCTCAACGCTTTCTTCTTCATCTGTTTCCCTACCATTCTATCTCATCAATCGACATTGGGTGCTCATTTGTCTCCATCTGCGATACCCGTCCGTTTTTAATATGTATCAGCCGGTCCGCCATAGGCGCAATTGCCTGATTATGGGTGATTACAATCACCGTCATCCCCCGCTCCCTGCACATATTCTGAAGAAGTTTCAGAATGGATTTTCCTGTGTTATAGTCCAGCGCTCCTGTCGGTTCATCACAGAGCAGAAGCTTCGGATTCTTCGCAAGAGCTCTGGCAATAGACACCCGCTGCTGCTCTCCGCCGGAAAGCTGCGCCGGAAAATTATTCAGGCGGTCTCCCAGCCCGACTTCTTCCAGAACCTTGCGGGCATCCAGCGGATCCCGGCAGATCTGGAGGGCCAGCTCTACATTTTCCAGAGCGGTCAGATTCGGAACCAGATTATAGAACTGAAACACAAATCCGATATCTTCCCGGCGGTATTCCGTCAGCTGTCTTGCATTGTACTTTGTAATATTCCGTCCGTCCACCAGAAGGGTTCCCTCTGTGGCGGTATCCATTCCTCCAAGGATATTGAGAACTGTGGTCTTTCCTGCACCGCTTGGACCCACAATCACAACAAACTCGCCTTTTTTCACAAAAAAACTGATTCCGTCCGCCGCGCGGATCTCCACTTCTCCCATTTTATATATTTTTGTAATATTCTGCAGTTTTACGAATTCGTCCATCTGTTTTCTCCTGAGAAGTAATCTGATACAGAAAAGCGGATACCATGTACCCGCTTCTTAAGTTTCCTGTTTAATTATAACATGAATTATTGTGAATATGTCCGATTTCAGATTAATTTCATAATTTCATATTCCACAGAATTCCCATCCGCTCTTTTCCCCGGGAAGAGCGGATGCTGCATCATGCCGGCATATCAAAACCACCTTCTGTTCCTGCGTATCAGCGGGACCCGTAACTTACCTCCCCTTCCGTCCGGCATTGAGTTTTGCCGAATAACGAAACAGTACAAATCCGATCAGGAACATTACAGACAAAGCACTGACGCCTATATTGGTACTTTTCGTCAGCTGGCTCATAACTGAAACAAGAGCAGTTCCGACCACAGATGCCCCCTTGCCGCAGATGTCATAAATCCCGAAGAACTCTCCGGACTTCTCTGCCGGAATAATTTTTGCAAAATACGAGCGGGACAGCGCCTGGATCGTTCCCTGGAACATACCGACAAGAACTGCCAGAATCCAGAAATCAAGCTGTGTATCCAGCCAGTATGCGTAGACCGCGATACAGAAATATGCCGCAATACATATCGTGATGATCGTCTCCGGCCGCACCTTCTTCACAAGTCTGCTGAAAAAGAGAACGCACGGGAAGGCAACAATCTGCGTTACCAGAAGCGCCAGGAGAAGGCCTGTACTGTCCAGACCAAGTGCCTGGCCGTATGCAGTCGCCATATCAATTATGGTATAAACCCCGTCAATATAGAAGAAAAATGCAAGCAGGAAAACAAAAATATGCTTTTGTTTCGTCAGTTCAAGAAAGGTTCTTCCCAGCCTTTTAAAACTATTGCGCACCACATGTCCGTCTGCCTCTGAGAAATATTTCTGGCGGTAAGAACGCAGCAGCGGGACCGAGGAACCCAGCCACCAGAGCGCTGTAATCATAAATGCAAGGATCATTGCCGTCTGAGTACCAATCCCCAGTTTCCCGGCTCCCAGCACAATACCCAGACATGCAATAAACGGAACACAGCTGCCGATATATCCCCATGCATATCCATGCGATGAGACAGCATCCATCCGCTCCGGCTCCGTCACATCAGTCAGCATGGCGTCATAAAAAATCAGGCTGGCAGAGTAACCTGTTTTTGCGAGTACAAATACCCCGAGGAACCAGAGCCAGGAAGATAAAAATCCCAGCAGAATGCATCCGAAGACTCCGATTCCCATAGATATGGAGAATATAATCTTCTTAAAATTCTTCGTATCAGCCACCGCGCCCAGCGTCGGTCCAAGAATGGCCACGATCAGTGTACAGATCGAAGTGGCATATCCCCAGTACGCAAGATAGTTTACATCCGATATTCCTGCGCCTTCCGCAAGGGAGTTAAAATAAATCGGAAATATTGTGGATACCATCATGGTAAATGCTGAATTTCCCACATCATAAAGTATCCATTTCTTTTCCAGTGAAGTCAGCTTAAATTTCATTTCTTTGCTCTCTCTTTCCTTTTCTTTGATGTCTTTCCTTTGTTTCTGTCCCCATTGCTTTCTTCTGTATTTCCGGTCTGGTGCGCCACTCTACAGCCGCAGTTCTTCCCAGTTTTCTCCTGCTCCGAATGTCCGGTGGAACCGGGAAGGCAGCTCGCCGCCCTGGAAAAGTCTTTTCTGATACTGGATAATCAGCCCGGCTGCAAGAGGCACTGCGCCTGCAAACAGCCGTTTCAGAAGCCGGCAGTATTCTCTGCATTCCGGATTCGGCTCAAGACTCATTACCATGCCATGCATCCCATCATAAGCCCCGATCAGTTTCATACCGCCAAAAAGCAGTTTTCTCTTCGTCTTACCCGGAGCCAGCAGTACTTTATGATAAAATATCATGGACTTCATGCACTTTTCTATAATCCGTGGCGTAACATCCTGATAAAAAGGCGCGATCACTTCCCCATTCTCTATGCTCGGATGAATGTGTCCGGTTGACAGATGGCGCACCGGATTGATATAGTCTTCTTTCATTAAAAGCCGGTCGAACTCCATCTCTATCTCCGAATGACTGATACCGCTTGTCTGAATCATTTTTTCGATATACGGATGGCATTCACTGTCAAGCGCAAAATGGCAGATCACTCCATAGATATACGCTCTTGCAGCCCCCGGATTTTCTGAATTTTCAATTACATGAACCGCATTTTCAAAAAAGATATCCGCCATTTTATCATGCAGGGCATACCCCTGAGTGTTGACCGCATTTTTTATAGCCGGTCTGTAATAAAACAGCAGATCCGGTCCGTGCAGTCCCATATCAAAAAGCTCTCTATTCTGCTCTATTGATGTCTGAAGAGGTCTCGGCAGAGCGCTGATTACTTCTTTTCCAAATTTATAATGTGCATATGTTGTAGGCATATATACTCCTCTTTTCTGTCGCTTTATCATGGACTTCCAGCCGGACCCTCCGGCTTGTCCGTTACATATTATCACATATCTGCTGTAAAAAATCCAGTTTTCACTGTTTTCAATATGTTAAATTTTTTTAACCTTTTGTCATTTAAATAATGATATTTCTTGACTTTTCGGCCGCCCGGTCCTATATTATATATTGTGCAGTCGTTGGCATATATTTTATCCGTACAGAATATTCTTTCCTTCTTCTGTACGAACAACCAGGGGTTGTACTGGTTTCGACAGGGATTCTGAAGATGGAGAAGCTATCCGCAGGCTGATGCGTTAAATCGCAAATTTAAAATTAAACGCTAACGATAATTACGAATTAGCTGCAGCCTAAATGCTGCATGCCGCTCCTGATGCACTCACACATCAGGAATCCGGTATCAAACATGTGAGAAACGATGACGGCAAAGCTTTGAGCCGTCAGGCGTAATATGAAGCTACTGAATCCGTAAGGATGTTCGTTTCCGTACGGCAGAGGGAATGAAAAAGAACGGACTATGATAGTAGAAGTACATGGGATGGGTTTTTGGACGCGGGTTCGATTCCCGCCAGCTCCACTTGACCGCGAAGTGGCGAACACCTGCGGCGGAGTTTAATACTAATATGATAAACTCCACTTGCGGCGCATCCGTATTGCGTCGCTTTTTATTACATACGGAAACATAACTCAGCCGGGAGAGTACTCACCCGACTGGCGGAGGGGCATAAATCCAGGCTTTATAGTTTCTATGGAAAAGCCGGATCGAAAGGCTTCTCTGATATCAAAAATTACGGGGTATTAGCGCAGTTGGGAGCGCGCAACATTCGCATTGTTGAGGCCACGGGTTCGAATCCCGTATACTCCATCAGATTTAACAGTGCCGGGGAGAATGTCTCCCCGGTTATTTTCTGCCCAAATGCCGTATTTGCGCGTTTTTGAGACGTGGAAACTGACTTTTCTACATAAGCAGATGTATAAAAATGTATTGATTCTGTGGTTACACTTTACGGCACTAAATTCCCCCGTCTTACAGATATTTGCACAAATGCCTATTACTGTCCGCAATTGTAGCCGCTGTAAAACGGGGGAATTTATTCAAATGTTATTTTGCATTATATCGGCGGCGTCTGAAGATCAGTACTGCTCCTGCCACTGCCATAGCAGCAAACATAACAGCCAGATTTGATCTCACATCTGTATCATCACCGGTCTGAACACTGGTAGAGACTGCATTGTAACTATTCGTAATCGTATATCCTTTTGTAGCATTTCCTGTATATGTCACTTTATATTTTGTTCCGTCAAAGTCAATTGTTCCTTTATTTTCTCCGACTTCTTTTACAGTATAGGCAATCTCTTTTCCATCTGCCTGTTCATCCAGTTCTGACCATGTATAACGCCAATCATTGGACTTATTCAATGTGACAGGATCCCCGACTTTTTCGCCATCTGCGTAAAGCTGGACTTTCACACTGTCAGGACGTTTTCCATCGCGATTTCCGGAATCATCCCAGCGTTTTGCCACACTGACACTGGTCGCACCAGACTGGTATTTATTTGTTACATTGTAGCCATCGACTTCAGTTATATAATTATCTACTGCATCTTCGCTGATCGTGTAAATAATCTCCTGTCCGCCATCTCTGTATTTCGGCAGATTTTCAAAACTCCAGCTCCAGTCATTTTCAGCTGTTACTGATGCTCTGTCGATCTCTTTGTTATCCGCATACAGACGGATTGTAATAGATTCAGGTCTTGCACCTTCATTTCCCTTATCCTGCCAGGTCTTGCTGCCGGACACTTCTACTTTTTCCGTAGTATAGCTGTTGACAATTGTATAGCCTGATGCTGCATCTCCGGTGTAGGCCACCTGATACTCCGCGCCGTTGAAATCAATCTTACCGCCAGTTTCTCCTACTTCTTTTACGGTATATTCGATTGTATTCCCTGCGGATTTTTCATCCAGTTCCGACCAGATATGGCTCCAGTTATTCCCGGCGTTCAGCACAACAGGTTCTCCCTGTGCTTTTCCGTCTGCATAGAGCTGTACCTGTATACTATCAGGACGTTTCCCATCCTGATTATCCGCGTCATTCCAGCTCTTGGTCACTGTTACACTGGTCTTTCCGGGGGTGTAGCTGTTGGTCACATCATAGCCGTCTATCTCTATTGTATAATCCGGAACCGCATCCTCGGTAATGGTGTAGGTAATCTCTTTTCCGTTCTCATACTTCGGAAGGTTTGTGAAGCTCCAGCTCCAGTTGTCATCTGCGCTGACTGTTTTTTCGTCTACTTTTTCACCATTAGCAAGCAGATTAATGGTAATGGATGTGGGGCGCTTGCCGTCCTGATTATTCGCATCATCCCAGGTCTTGCTTCCGGATACTTCTGTTGTCTCTGGAATATGGCTGTTCGTGATCACATATCCCGCTGTCATATTTCCTTCAATAACTGCCTCGTATCCATCTACAACTGCTTCTTCAACTGTATAGCTGATCTCTACTCCGTCCTTATATTTTGCAAGATCGGTAAAGGAGCCGCTCCAGTTGTCTGCCTCAGTCAATGCCAGCGTCTTTCCTGTATCCTCTCCGTCCGCCAGAAGTTTTACCGTAACCACCTTCGGACGGATACCATCCTGATCATTATTATCCCGCCAGTTCTTGGTCACGGGTATCTGTATTGTCTCCGGTGTGTAACTGTTCGTAAGTGTTGTCGCGGTTCCCTTGGTACTGCTGCCTGTAAGTGTGTATCCCTCCGGCATTCCTGTCATATCTTCTGTCCAGCTATAGACATTCTCTATACCGTTCGTATACTTCGGCAGGTTCTCTACTGTTGCTGTCCAATCGTTGTCTGAATTTAGGGTAACCGTATCTATCCGGGTATTTCCGTTCATCAGTGCCACACGGATACTCAGCGGTCTCTTTCCGTCCTGATTATCGGCATCATTCCATACTTTCCGGACCGTTGCGCTGACCGTTTCAGGAATATGGGTATTAGTAATGGTCAGCTTATTTTCCTCAGATTCATTTTTGCCATACATTACGCGATATGTTGCACCGTTAAACTGGATCGTTCCGTTTGCCTCTCCGACTTCTTTTACTGAATAAGTGATTGAAGTGCCGTTTATTTCCTCATCCAGTCCTCTCCATGTATAGCTCCAATCATTGTCAGTGTTCAGCGTTACTGTCTCTCCTGCCGGATTGTTGTCTGCATAAAGCTGTACCTGAATAGATTCAGGACGTTTTCCATCCTGATTATCGCAATCCAGCCACTTCTTTTCTACACTGACATCAACCGTGCGATGATAGGTATTCGTTACCGTTGCCTGTGCTGTTCCTCCTGCAGTTATCGTTCCGGTTTCTCCGCTGTAACTTACCTGATATCCATCCGGCACATTTACCTCTGTCACGGTATACGTTACTCCCGCCGGCAGCCCTGTAGCAGTTTTAGTCTGTCCTGCGGTTAATTGAACATCAGCTATGCCGTTTTTAAAAGTTAAATCTCCGTATTTACCATTGACAGATGTATTATCCAGTTTAACCTGAACATCAAATGTACTTTCCGTCGTCGTTCCTTCCACTACCTTGGTCAGGCTCAGATTTCCTGTACCTTTGGAGTTGATAAAATCTGCACTTGAAACCGGTACATTTATTTCATTGCCCTGATCATCACGTATCTTTGTAAGTGTATAACCGACTTCCAGATGTGCCGGCGAACCTTCTGTTTCCTGCTTCTGCTCTGCTGTTACGACCAGGCTGTATACAGCCCCTGAATATGTAATATCGTCCTCTTTTTCTTCCGGAACAACCTCACGGATCAGATATCTGTATGTGCCGGCCTCAGTAAAGCCTGACAATACAAAATAATCTGTACTGTCCGCTGTAAATGTCAGAGTTGATGCAGAGGGCAGCGGAACCTGCTTCTCAGATGCAGGATCTGCAGTAATCTCCACCTGATACTGTTCGCCGTCCTTCCATTCTCCGCCAAGCAGCTGCTTGGATACAGGAATTGTTACCTGACCGTTTGTCACGCGGATCGTTGTATTGTTATTAACTACAATCGCATCATCCGGCCGTGCTACTTCACCTTCTGTCTCATCGATGTTATCATCTCCGAATTCAGTAATCCAGATTTTGATCCATATGCCGTCCTCCGGTATATCATATCCTTCAGGTGCTTTTACTTCTTTCAAATAATAAATACGATGGTTCCGAAGTGCCCAGCCATTTGCAGTCTGATTGGAAATCACCCGTATTACGCCGTCTTCGTCGGAAGTATATGACGGAACAACCTCTTCACCGTCCACTATCATAGGAGTAGGATTGCCGCTGCCGTCATCGGCATATAACTCAAATTCTGTTCCCGGCAGATTTACCGTCAGATCGTTGATATCCTGCTTCAGAATATCAAAATTAAGTGTGGATGCCGTACCGGAGCCGCCGGATTCAATCGTATAATCCTGACCGGCATTGTCCGTAAACTCCTCCCCATTCAGCTTTGCACGATTGCGGAACTGGGTCTTGCCTGTTGTATCTCCTACAATCTGGGTCTGATATTCGATAACAACTGCTGTCTCATCCGGTATGCTCCATGTAAGCGTACCACCTCCGTTTTCACTCTCGGTATACGTATAGTCGACATCCTTCTGTGATACACCGTCGTAGGAAATACTCATGCTGCCATCCACATAGGTCATTTCATACTCACTCGGATCCTGTACAGTAAAGTCATCAACCAGTTCCATTGGTTTGCCATTGTTCAGGCGCGCTTTATTCTGATTGATTGTCAGCCGCCATGTGATTATCTGATTATTGCCTGCTCCCGGCCTTTCGATCACGGATTTGCTCAGCGGGCTGCTCTCAAATCCGACCGTATATTCATCCGTAAGATTTCCCCACGCAGCCGTGTTTGACAGATATTCGTCAAGACTTCCCGTGGGATCGGACGCAGCAACCTCCACCAGTTCCCGCATGGCGTCTGCATCCGCAATTGCCATCTGATATCTAAAATAATAGCTTGCATAAAAATTACCGTTTTCATCCTTTATCGGGGTAAACGTGAATGATACCTTTATCATTCCATTGGTATCCGGCTGACCATATGTAATCTTATATCGATAGTCCTGTCCCGTATACCCACTGCCATGATTTCCTGGAGTATTTGTACCAGTTACATTTGTACCATCCGGCCAATCGGGATTTTCGACAATCTTCAGATACTTGGAATTATAAGTATCGGTAACTGTAATCTTTCCATTTTCATCCAGATCACTTTCTGTCACTCCGGTAATGTCTACATAATATGTAACTTCTTTGCTAAGATTGCTGTCATCGAGGGAGTCATTATTACTTACCGTCTTTTCAATTGTTTTAGCCGCCGGTGTGTAAGACGCCGTTGCAGTATGTGTTACTTCGTTGGCTGTAACGCTGGCCGTATTTGTCATCATATGACCTTCCGGCCATCCTGTTTCGCCATAACTGCTTGTAAAGGCAATGGTAACCGTCTGGTCTCCGGTTCCTTCTGCGGCTGCCGCCAGTCCCTGTCCATCCGCTCCTGTCTTAAACGTAATCGTAAAACGTGCAGCAGAACCATTCACAATTTTATTGTTGCTCCAGTCTACGTCATAGTCTACTCCGTTGATTAACTCTTTGTCGTTTACTTTTACAACCAAAGTATCCTCATTAGCTGTGTTGCCATGCCACTTACCGCCAACATACCATGTATCTGCCGGCAGTGTATCTGTCACAGTAAATGTTTCAAACCCTTCTTCCGGGGCGGTTACCGTAACAAGCCAGTCCACAGTCTGTGCATCCATGTCGGCATCCGTATAGTCTTTTGTTACCTGATAGTCGTTCTGAGCCGGTATGCCCACAGATATTGTTGAGTCTCCCTCTGTGCCCGGAACGTCCAGATCATTCGAGACTGTCGTCTGTGTCCATGAATCATCAATTGTTGCTTTGTCAACCAATGTATTATAAGTGATCGTATAGCGGACCGACTGGCCTTCTATCACAGAGGGCAGACTCTGTGTCCACTCTGTATCAGCATCTGACGGCGGTTTAATTGTCACTCCTTCGACCGGCGTTCCATCTTCCGTAACCGCGGCAATCTGAAAACTGTCCGGATCATATGACTGGATATCTGTATTGTCTAATTTATCTGTTATCTTAATATCGCCGGTATCCATGAAATCCGGGTTGACAACAATCTGCCACGACAGGATATAACTCTTGCCGTCTTCACTCACTTTAGCACTGTCAAAGCCCCCAACATTGCTTTTTGACGCGTAATCAAACGTCGTCTGATGATTGATACCTGCAGACACATCTTCCGGTTGATTCTGGTCAGATTTCACGCTAAGGGTATTTGCTGTATTATCCCAGTCGATAATATTCCCGTCAAGCTTTGTATAATCAACTGAAGCACTGTACGTCACCGTTACGACTTCACCGCCGGTCATATTAAACTTATTGCTTGTGAGAACATTTCCGCTGGCAGTAACCTGAGCATCCGTTTTTCCCATATTGCTGGTCACCCGGATTGTGTCCGGATCCAGAGTTACCGCATTACCGCTTATTGTATCGGACAGATGCACATTCGTGTTAGAGCCGGACGATGTTATGGTAAGGGTATAATCTACAGTACCATTCGCCTTGTTATAAGATGCCGTCTTATTGATCGCAAGGTCACTTTCTGATGTAACTGCAATCTCTTTGATAACCTCATTTCCAAAATTAATCTTGTCTTTCCCCTCTTCGCCGTTATACCTTACATTAGCAAATATATCAAATGCCGCATTATCTGCCCGTGACAGAAGTTCCAGTTCTTCTTCCTGACCGCTTTGCGGCGTAAGAGTAATATTTCCTTCACTGTCACGTCCGACTATGAAGTTTACAGTTACGTTCTGAATTTTCCCGTCCTCTCCTCTGACACTGGCATTGACTGAAATGTTATTTCCCGGGTCAACCAGAGTCAGTCTTTCCGGAAGCGTATATGTCATTATCTCATTAAAGTTAATCTGTCCTTCTATGCCTTCCGTTTCGCTGAAGGACAAATGCACTGTATAGCTGTCTCCGGCATTCAGCGTGTCTGTCGGCTCACCGTTTTTCAGGAATTCTGCCTCTTTTGTAAACAGATTCAGATCTGTACTGCCCAGATAAGCATTGTCATATTCGCCGTCTGCCTGCGGTACCGCATCATCCCCGGACACATCCGCACTCCGGATCGTTTTCTGCTGCACTTTCTTCTGTTTATCAGCTTCTTGCTTGGATGAATCATCCGCAGTCTGATTATTATCTGATTCCCGGATATTACTTTCTTTCTGATCGGAAGCTTCCTCTTTGTCGGTTACTTCCGATTCTGTTTCCGTCACTTCCGTTTTATCAGAGGATTCCCCCCTATCGGTTTCTGTCACTTTCTTCTTTTCTGCCGGCCCCGTCTGATCAGATGTCTGCATCTCTTCCTGTCCGGTGCCATTTTCCACCTTTTCAACCGTATCCGCACGTTCTTCTGCAAATGTGTAAGACGGCATCATACCCAGAATCATGACTGATACCAGCAGGGTACAGACAATACGTTTTAATTTTTGTCTCATATGATTCTTATACCTCCCTTTCCCTATAAGTTCATATAAATAACTTAACAGGCACATCTGGCCTTTCTATGTCATCCGTATCCGGAAACCGGTACGGTAATAAAATTATAACATACACAAAGGAAGCATTGCCCCATAAGGACTCTGCATCCCGGGCAATACTTCCTCCTGTGTAATTTTTGTTCATATATTACTATTTTTCATAAATGACTTTTTCCATTTGTCTGTCAGGAAACCATGCCCAACTCCATTACAGACGGCTTCTCTTATCCTTTTTTTATTTTCAAAATACCACTCTGCTTTCTGCCTGTCAATCAATTGCGCTTATATTGGCGGCGTAAATTTACTGTAGGAATTATAGTGACAGAAACTGCCAGATGTGTTTTAGATATATCAGTTCAGTACCTTTTTTATACTATACTTCCTTTGTTTTCTCCTTGCAAGTCCTTTTCTTTTATAATCCCCAGATATGCGCATTAAACCATGAATACTTTTTCACTTCTGTACTGACGCTGTGGTTCATGCTCTCTATATATTTCCCAAGCTTGTTGTGATGTTGCCTCTCCCATTGCAGCATACTCTCGCAGCTTAGCACTTCATTTTCTGCACCCGCTGCTACCGGAAGCTCCCGCTCCTGCTGTCTGATCAGTTCCAGCATATCCCCTCCGTTCCAATAATACGCTCTTAAATGCGCCATTTTATCTACCCCTGTCCGGCTCCATCCCATAGGCCGGGAACTCATCCGGGAGGACAGGACATGGCTCACATGCCCTTCCGCACTGCATCCCTTTACTGTCTTTCGATCCTTTAAACGGATTTTTGCTGCTGTCCAGTTCGAAAGGATATAGGACCCGCTCTCTTCAATTCGTTTTTCTGTTGCTTCTGTTTCTGCACAGGCTTTCAGTCGTTCAACTACACTCTGAAAATCTGCCTTGGTTCCGCTTTTGACCGCAGCACAGAGTTCTTTTCGGGCGTCATCCACGCTGTCTTTCAAATGGCTTGTCATTTTCAGCAGATATTTTTGCAGATGGAATTCATCCAATACACTGGTGATCCCTGCAATCCTCTTCTTTCCGCTCTGGATCCATGTCCCTCCATCTGCATTCAGATAGATCTTCTTCACTTTTT
>USFD01000077.1 GCA_900553885.1 uncultured Ruminococcus sp. | reverse complement strand
TATTAAAACACTGTAACCTCTGTTGAAAGGTCATAATTTACTGATATTCAAATTGGAAGTTGTGGAGGTCCTTGTATATGAAATGGTATAATGATATGACTGAACAAGAAAAACAAAGTTTTCAAAAAGTAATTGTTGTATGTGTAGTAGGTGCGGTTTTAATTCTCATTGTTCCTATGGTTTTTATGCTAGTTTCTAAGTAAGAGAAAACTTCAAGGTTTATAGGAGGATAAGTGAATGGAATGGTTGCCATTTGTTGTAATAGGCATACTGATTATGATATTGGGTGTATATTTTATTGTTAAACGGGCTGTGAAAGATGCACTGAAAGAATATTTTAACGATAAAGAAAATAATAAATCCTAATCGAGGGGGAATTTACATATGGGGTTATTTAAAAAGAAAAAGGATCAAACCGATGCCGCACAAGGCAGTAAGAACCGGTTCGTCGGTTTTGTTCTCCTGTCAGATGCAAATTGGGATAAGCGAAAACTGATCGAAGACTTACAGACACAATGGGACATTTGCGTTGAGGAAAGCCGCAAACAACAGGATGATACACTGGTATTTCAAGCGGGGAAAATGATTGCCACCGTCGGGTTGGTGCCTGTTCCTGTTCCGGGGAATGAGGCGGAAGAAAATGCCAGAAGTAATTATCTTTGGCCGGGAGCAGTAAAAGCCGCTCAAAATCATAAGGCGCATCTCATTGTAGCTGTAATGGGAACGGAGCCGAGTGTGTTTGAACAAGGCATACTGTTTGTGAAGCTGCTTGCCTGCTGCTGCAATCAAAAAGATGTACTGGGAATATATAGCAGCGGAACAGTATTTGAACCCCAATTTTATGTGAACTGCGCTGAGGTGATGAAGAAAGGCGGACTGCCGCTTCTAAACTGGATCTGGTTCGGCCTTTGGCAGAGAGAAGGCGGCCTTTGCTGTTATACATATGGAATGAGAGCCTTTGGAAAAGATGAAATGGAAGTGCTGGACGCAGATGCAAAGCCTTCTGATGTGCGGAATTTCCTGCTCAACATGGCAGACTATGTGTTAGAAAATGATGTAACGCTTAACAATGGAGAGACGATTGGATTTTCAGCAGAAGACAGGCACTCCATCACTCGCAGCGAAGGAGCAGCATTACCGGGCATGACCTTAAAAATCCAATATTAAAAATAAATTAGCGATTAGAAATCAACTGTTTTTTAGTGTTATGATTGTATGAAATGTATGGTTGTCTTCCGTGTAGTAATTTTTCAATTCACCGTTGTAATTTCTTACAATGCGTTCAATAATTTTCATACCGTAACCGTGATAACGTTTATCCGGCTTTGTTGTAGAAATTCTGTTTTTGACAAAGGGATTTTTTCTGCAGGAATTGGTCAGTGTAATAATTGTGAAAGCCGTCCCTTTTCGCTCGGAAACAGATAATTCAATAAAAGACTCAGGAACCTGCATTGCGGCCTCTACAGCGTTATCCATAAGGTTACAAAACAAAGAGGTCATATCATTTTCTTTCAGAAATTTACATACCCCGTTTCTTATATCTGCCCGAAACGCGATACGGAGTCTGCGGCATTGAGCAACATACCGGGCAAGTATGGCATTTAAAAATTCATTGTTACATATCTGTGCGGAGGTCTGCAGGGCGGGGGAACTGATCAGACTTTCTATATACGCAGAAATTTGTTCTGTGTTTCCCTTTTGATTGAGCAGATCAATAGACTGCAGATGTTTTTTTACATCGTGAACAAACTGGCTCTGGTCCTCAGCCTGCCGGATCAGTATTTTGTAGTATTTTACAGTATCACATTCTTTCTGCAGTGATAATTGCAGATCCATCATTTCATTATTCTTTTCAAGGCTGTGGCTGTATACTTCCCAGATAATTACATTCAGAGCCAGCATAAGGAGCGCGCTTATTAAAACCATACATTCAATCCCGGGAGAAAGTACAGTATCTGTGCACAGATATAAAAAGGTAAGCATAACGAACATAGAGATCGCCGGTATTGCGGTAAATAAAATAACAGACCGGTCTTCCGGATTGTTTTTCCTCTGATGTATGCCTGAAAAATGTCCCAGAAGATACATAATAAAAAAATATACGACTTTATCACATATAACAGGGAGAATCCATATACGGAATTCTGACCAGTTGGCATAGGAATATGTGATTTTATATGGAATAGCAGCAATCATGCCCAGCTCGCACAAACACATTACGGCGGCTGAGAGAGCGGAATGAAATAATGCGGTATACCACTTGGGACGGTATATCCCCCAGATAAATAAAAAATTTGCCGCAAAAAAAGCAGACAGATTTATCTGTGGATTCTGCCAGAAAGATATAAAAAATAGTATGCTGTATAATACAGTAATTGCAATATTTTTTAACAGCTTTGATTTCGGAGCGTTAAAAACAGAGGTACAATATTGAGAAAAAATAATCCCTTCAATTACATAAATAATGAGATAGTAAATCCGGATGAGCATTCGTTTATCACCTTACACTTTCAAGATATAATAAATAAGCGGACTTAAACGCGGTGTATTTTCTGCGTGTTAAATATGCAGAAAACTGGCGATTGCACAGATGTATAAGTGTATGGTCAAAATCTGATATATGTTCAAAATTAACAATGAAACTGCGATGAGACTGGAAGAAACAGTTTTCGGGCAAGCGTTTTGCCCATTCTGTAATAGTATAAACGGATTCGTAATCTCTTTTCAGAGTACGTACAAATGTTTTTTTATTCAGTGATTCTATTAATACAATATCTGATGTATGAACAGTAAATATTTCCTGCCGGGTTTCGATTGCAATTTTATCAGAAGAAATAGAGTAGACATATAATGCGTCTTTCATATTCCGGAACAGGCGCTGTTTTTCTAAAGGCTTTGAAAGATAACGGAACACATGAAAACGCATTGCATCGTCTAAATATTCTGTATAAGCGGTTATGATAAAGATGATAGTATTTCTGTTCCTGGATTTCAGTTCAGTTCCTGTTGAAATACCGCTTAATCCGGGCATCTCAATATCCAGGAATACAATGTCTTTTTCGCGGTCGTCTCCGAGCAGGTCTTCACCGCTGTTATAAGTCAGTATCTCCGGACAGTTTATCCCCTTGCTTTCAAAAAATTCTTTTAAATAAATAATCAATTGTTCAGTAAAAAGCTGATCATCATCACAAATGGCAATGCGCATAGTCTGATCCTCCCATATTTTTATCATTATAGTAATCAACAGGATATAGATCAAGAGGCTTCGACTCAAAGGACAAAATTCATGAAGTTTTGGTCAGAGGAAGTTTTTATAATTCAGACCAAAATAAGGCAGAAAGTGTCGTTTCGGGAAGACCTTATTGACTTCGAAATGAAAAGAAATATATTTAGTAGTTATCATTGGTTGTTGGATACACTGAAATTAATATGACAACAGGAGGAAGTCAGGTTGAAACGAACAATTGTATTTTTTTTATGTGCTGCGTTATGTGCAGTATCAGCGGGTTGTTCCGGCAGGAATGCGGATAATAGTACGGGAAATCCGGATAAGGAACTTGCAGATGAGTTTAACAAAGGGGATTCCCTGTTAAAAGAATCTACCGGCAGTATAGGATTTGGTTATGCTGATCCTCCGCAGAGCGGATATGTCTATGACGGATCGGAACTGGAGATCCCCTATTATATAGAAAATACGGGCGGAGAAGACGAACAGAATGCGGAAGTCGGGCTGTTGTTTTTTGCAGATGGAGAGGCGCAGCCATATAGCACCAATGAAGACGGCAAAGAGACGGACGAAAGCTATATGCATAAATTCAGTATCGCGCCGGGCGAGCGTCTTGATTTTGACGCTGTTTTTACTCCTGTTTCAGGAAAAGCAGGAGAAGAGATCGGGCTGATCCCCGCCATTATCTGGAATCCGGATTATATGCCGGAGGACCTGGATTCGGCACGTTTCGGAAACTGCTACAGCCTCAGCGCAAATGTTCCGCTGACCATTACAATGCAGGCAGACGGATCCGGTATACATACGCCTTCTTCTAAAGAAGCCGAAATCACGGATATTCCGGAAGACATTATCCTGTCGTTGGAAGATACGTATAGTGAAGGGGCTTATGATTTTTTAGATGACTCCGTTGGCTTTGAAATTGAGACGGAAAATGAGAAAAGCGTACTTGCAGCAGAAAACGGAAAAGTGAATGTGACATTGAACCTTTATGGCGGGAAACAGGTAACAGATAAAATAACAGTATTTATAGGAAATCAGCCGGTACAGATTGCAGATGGAGATTATGCGGTCATACATACACAAAAAGATAAGATGTGCCAGGTGAAAGCGCAGATTGACGTAAAAGCTCTGAAAGAACCTGCGGTCATGTATGCAGTGGCAATGACATCGGGAGATGACTATATTACACAGGATATTTATATGACAGCGCCGGTTCTCATACAGCCGGGGAACTAGGGAGTGTGTGGAAAGAACACTGCAAAAGCTGAGGGGGAGCTGACAATGAATCAGGAGTCGGAAGGAGAAAAAATATATGCTGAAGAAAATACTGGCACTTGGCGGCATCATCTGCATCCTGTGTTCCGGATGCACATCAAATGCCGGAAAGATAAACGATGCTGAGACAACTGCGGAGGACGGGAAAGAAGAAAACCATGACGATACGGAATCATCTTTTCAGTTATATGAACCAGAAACAGACTATGAAAGCAATACGGTGAAGATCCATGATCTGGTTTCAGATGATCTGGCCGGAACAATTACATGCCAGCAGGATGAACAATTAGTTACAGCTCTTGAAGTGAACGACGGATTTGCCGTGGTAAAAAAGTCGAGTGATAAAAGCGGAACATCAGAGGAATATGAAAATGGCGGTCTTGTTATTACGACGGATGAAGACGGGGACAGTTCATGGACAGAATATGAACTGGAACTGTATGATTTTGATTTGAACATGGTTAAAAGCATTTCTCTGCTGGACTATATAAATAAGGATAAAGCGGAGGTCCGCGGCGATCCGGTTATAAGCAGAAATGCGGAGAAAATTGCATGGCTGACAGACGATTCAATTTACTATATAGACTTAGCGGCTGAAAAAGGCTGCTTTGCGGATGCGCTGTCTCAGGAAAATATCGTGCCGGTTCAGATTGCGTTTGCGGGGAATGACAAAATCGGTTTTTACGGGAGTCAGGGAGTTACAGAGACAGACACTTGTTATGGTTACCTTAATTTGGAAGATCAAAGTGTGAGCGCTCATATTGCAAAAGACTATCAGGCCGGTACGTTATTAACAAATGACAGATATGTGTGTATTAACGATGCTCAGGATCCATACACAGATAAGTCAAGCGGAAAGATTCAGATAATGGACTGCAAAACAGATGAAGCCAGAGAAGTTCAGGTGGACGGTCTTGAAAGCACATTTTCTGTAATTACTGAAGATGGTAAACTGCTGATTTCTATTAAATGGGACGAAGAAAACAGTTTCAGAATACGAAATTATGATATGGAAACAATGGATGTTCTTTATGAAACTACATGTAAAAAGGATGAAGCAGTACGCCCGTTTGAAATAAAAAAAGCCGGGGATGAATACGTTGTTGTTTATCTGAGCTCAGAGTGGGGGTATGTATATGCAGTTGACCATTAGCAGTATCACAAAAAAATACAGAAATAACTATGCGTTGAGATCCGTTACGGCACAGCTGAGCCGGGGCGTATACGGCCTGTTAGGGGCAAACGGAGCGGGAAAGACTACGCTGATTAATATTCTGATCGGCGTTCTCGAAGCAAGCTCAGGTGATATTCTGTTCAATGGAACAAATATAAAAAAACTTGGCACAAAGTATCTGGAGCTGATCGGATATATGCCGCAGTATCCCCGGTTTTATCCTAATTTCAGGGTGGATGAATTTTTAGATTATATGTGCTGTGTCAAAGATATTCCACGGAAAGCTGCACCGGCGATTATTGAAGAGGTATTGCGGCAGGTGAATCTGACACCCCAGAGACGCAAACGGATCTGTGAGCTTTCCGGAGGGATGAGACAGAGAGTCGGGATTGCACAGGCAATGTTGAATGATCCCAAAATACTGATCCTTGATGAACCTACAGCCGGACTGGATCCTGCTGAGAGAATCCGGTTCCGGAATATTATCTCGCGGATTTCAAAAGACAGAATTGTTCTGATCGCTACGCACATCGTTCAGGACATTGAGTACATTGCCAATGAGGTTATGATTTTAAAAGATGGATTTCTTGTACAGAAAGGATCTATAGAGGAACTCTGCAGAAAGGAAAACGGAAGAGTCTGGGAGGCTGTTTTGTCTGAACAGGAACTTACAGAGGCAATGGAACAGTTCCTGATCGGAAATATGCGCCGGGAAGGTGAGAAAATCCGTGTCCGGCTGATCAGTGCGGTGCCTCCGGGCGGACGGAAGGCGATACCGGCAGCTCCGCAGCTTGAGGACGTCTTTTTTGATATTTTCGGAAAGGATGGGGCAGACGGATGAAAGCGCTCATCTATGAGATGAAGAAAAATATCTTCAGAAAATATATGCTGTTCATTATACTGGCGGCACTCGGGGCAAATATCCTGCTGATTTATACACAATACTGTCAGGCAGGAAAAGGATTTTCGGACGTGATTACCAGAAACGTGTCAACGGAAAAAGAATGGAGTTATTATAAAGAACTTCACGCAGAGTTTGACGGAACGATAACAAAGGAGAAGGTAAGTAATCTGACCGGGAAGATGGATGCGTATGAACCGTATATTTCCAGTGGAGATTTCAGTACAGACTATGATCCGGAAAATACGGAAACAGGATATTTCTATGGGGATTATTCCATACTGGAGACGTATTTTTATAATCCGATAGAATATCTGGTCAATTACAGTATAAGCAACGGGCAGTTGACAGAAAAGGCATCTGAGAATATAGAATTTTATAATAAGACAGGAAATTCCTGTGAAGAAGAGAAAAACCAGTATATCCTGAGCAGGTATCAGAACCGGAGGCTGACGGAATTCTATGATTTTCAGGGATGGAAACAGTTGATCAGTTACGATTATTCGGATCTGTTCCTTTTTGTCCTTCTGCTTCTTGCGATCGTACCCTGCTATTACAATGAGCAGAAATATAAAATGACAGAAATTATTCTGGCCTCAAAAGGGCAAAAGAAAGCATATACATACCTGAAGCATGGAGCTGTCTATTTGTGGATTATAGGTATTGTTTTTGCAGCGGCGTCCGTTAACTTCCTTATAATTAAAGTTTTATATGGCCTGGATGGAGGATGGATCTGTTTATATGCTCTTTCTGATTATCAATATACACCGTTAAATCTTTCGCTTTTTGGTTTTTTCTTATTTATTAACATCATGAAATGCCTCAGTTTAATTGTCTTTGCCCGAATTGGAATCTGGATAAGCGGGAAAATGAAAAATATTTATATGATTTACCTTATTCTGCTGGCGGGGGCGGCGGCCGGTCTGTACTGCAGCGGATTTATATGCAGCAGTTCTCCGCTGAAGCAGTATCTGACGTTGCTGAATCCGCTGTCCGGGTTCAATATATGTGAATTGGAGAAAGGCTGTTACGGCATTCATGTATTTGGTCATTACGCCCCATGGCTGGCGGCGTTTGTATGCGTGCAGCTGGGACTAATACTTCTGTCGTACGCCGTACCGTGCTTCTGCGCCGCGCTGAGAAAGCCCGGAAAGCGGTATCGACAGGGCGGGTATAAGAGGAGGCAGACGGATGGCTCTGATGGAATGTAAAAAAATATTTATTAAACAGAAAGCACTTATTTATCTGATCCTGATTTTTCTTATGAAGCTTATGAATATCTTTGCCGCCGGTTATGATTCGAATTACATGATTGATGAAAATGAGTCTTATTATCTGGAATATATGAATCAGTATGAAGGAAAGATAACAGAAGCTACCCGGGATAGTATTGAGCAGGAGTATGATCGGATTTATCATCAGACAGATAATGATTACCTGTCGTCAAGTAAGGAGAAGGCGTTTCAGGTGATTTATCATCAATATACTTATGAAGAAAAAAGCGGCGGAGGATATATTTTTGATTCCCGGGGCTGGGAGACTCTTCTGCAGCATAATAATGTGGATTATATTCTGCTGGTTGGAATTATTATTCTGGCTACATTGATTTTTGCAACAGAATATGAGAATGATATGCAGGATCTTCTGCTGGCAAGCAGAAAAGGACGGGGGACGTCTGTACATATTAAACTCTGGATCGGAATATGCGGCGCGGCGCTGCTGGCCCTGATGTTTCAGATATGCCAGTGTATTTACCTGTATTTAAAGGTAGGGCTTCCACATGGGAATTACCCTTTGGTTTGTCTGGAATTTTTTGAAGATACAGGATGGAATTGTGAATTATGGCAGGCATACGGCTGCATTCTGTTACTGAAAGTTCTGGGCGCAGTATTTGTTTCAATAGCAGCAATGTTTGCAGTCATCCTGGTGAAACGTACGGTTCTCTCTATGGCTGTATCGACTGCAGGGTGGCTGGTTGCAGATATTGTACTCGGGCAGGGGAGTATGGCATATCGTACTCCGCTTGGCCTTCTAAAGGCAGCCGGATACTTCTGGCCGGATCAGTATGTTTCAGCTGTCAGTAACAGCGGCAATTTTGTAAAGAAATATACATTCCATGAGATTTCGCAGGGGAAATTACGGATATGTATTTTATGTTTCCTTATTATTCTGGCATTTATATATATGCTGTCCATACTGAAGTATTTAAAATATCCGGTTAAAAGGATTTCCCTGCATAAGAAAAAAATAATATTAAGCGTCTTTTTGATTTGTTTTTCGGTAACAGCTCTGGAAGGATGTGGATCGGACAGGCAGAAAGAACAGTACTTTAAGGTCAGCGAAGAATCCCAGGATGAATATAACGGTTCGGGCTTTAACCTGCAGATTGACCATGAAAATAATAATATCATCTACACGGATAATAGTGGAACCAGGTATGATCTGATTCGGGACGTGTTCCCTTTACAGGCAGATATATCCCGGATATTTGTTGACGGAAATTTATGCTATTATCTTATGGAAAACGAAAATGATAACGGAATTTATATCAGATGCGTCGATCTGGACACATTTTCAGACCGGTTTATATATTCTGACATGGAAGAAAATACGGAAGATCTGTACGGCCTGCTTTCGGATGATAAATCTGTCGAAGAGATTTTTGACGATCTGGACAGTACCAAATGCTTTTTTGTTGCGAATCAATATATTTATCTGAATAAAGAGAATTATATCCGGAGAATAAACAGGTTTACTCATTGCAGTAAACGGATTGCAGAAGAAGTTGCAGACAAAGAGATAACCTATCATAATGGAATACTTTCATACACAGATTTTCAGGGGAAAGTGATAAGACTCAGGTGATATTAAAACCCGGTGCAGAGTATGAACAGAAGCGTTTTTTCTGATATGAAAGGTTTAAATTATGTAAAAGAAAAACAGAGACAAGGAGCTCTGAATAGTATAAATTAATAGAAGCCTGAAGAAATAAAAAGACAAAATCTAAAATTTTTCACATTTTTTCCAAAATTTTTACGGATTGTCGGGAAATATTGCCAGTGATATGATCATACCATAGGGGGTTAATGCTCATTTGGAAGAAAAAGTATTGGAAATACATATTCCTGTGCATCATCTCCGGATATGATCCCGCTGTATCGCCGCTGGTTTTGAACAGGCATAGCGGGCTCTTTATATCTTCCAGACAGTTTGAAAAGCTGCCGGAAAAGAAAAAGAGCATATGCGGGAATCAAAAAAATTTTATAGGAGGAAGGAGAAAATGAAAAAAAGAATTGTAGCAGTTCTTTTGAGCGCGGCGATGATCTTTACAATGGCTCCCGTAAGTCCGGTCAGCGCAGCGCCTGAAGAAAGCGATAATTCACAGCCGGCAGTTCAGGTTGATGCTGAGAATCAGGGCAATAACATTGCCCTGAAAGCTACTGCGGATGCGTCTTATACGAATACGTACGGTATCTCTACGGCGTCTATGAATGACGGTGAGCTGGCTACGTCAGATCCGTATACGAGCTGGAACAGCTGGGGCACGGATGACGAACACTATCCGGTAACAACATCTCTGAAATGGGATTCAGAACAGGTTATTACCGGAATGCGGGTAATCTGGTGGGCGGATAACGCTACGCTGGAGTCCAACGCAAATGTGACATTCCCGAAATCAGCCACACTTTATTACGTGGATGAAGAGGGAGAGGCACAGCAGATTACCGGTATGACAAACGAGAAAGGTATGGCGACAGATGAGGTTGGTACTGAAGTTGATTCCAGCTCCAATAACGGAATTAACGGAAACAACAAATACTGGAATTATGTGAAATTCTCAGAGCCGATTACTACAAAAGAACTTCAGATGAAGATCCAGCGTAACGGAAGCGGCACTAACGGTGTAGGTATCAGTGAGTGGGAGGCATTCGGATATCCGACGATCGCGTCAGGCACCAATGTTGCAGGGGAGGCAGATATAACTGCTTCATATACAAATACAACGCTGCCGGACAACGCGGTTGCTGCTATTAATGATGGAAAAATGGCAGAGGGTTCCAACACAACATGGAACACCTGGGCTCAGAGCGGAGATGTTGAATATCCTGTAACTGTGGACCTTGACTGGGGCAATACTACATATGACATTTCCAGCGTACGTGTAATGTGGTGGTCAGATAACGGCGGCGTACAGTTCCCGTCTGACTGCAAGCTTCAGTGGTACAATGAGCGGTCCAAAGAATGGACAGACATCACAGAGCTTGTAGATGAGACTGGTGCTGTCAAATCATCTGTCGGAGTGAAATTCGGCTCCGAAGATGCTGTCGGAGAGAATGCGGCGGATTATACAAATGGAAATAACCGTTACTGGAACGGCGTAGCCCTGAACGAGTCTGTTCAGACAAGCAAACTTCGTCTTGTGATCGACCGCAATGGGGATGGTTCGACAGGTGTCGGCATCGGTGAAGTGGAAGTATACGGAACAGAGGTTGCCCAGTCATCAGGCGAGAACGTTGCTCCCCAGGCTACTGCTTCTGCAGATGCACAGAATACGCCGGTTACAAATGTGAATAACGGCCAGCTTGCAACAGATGCGGGAACTTCCTGGAACACCTGGAACAGCAGCACTTATCCGACAACAGTTATGCTGACCTGGGACGCGCCTTATGTGCTGAACGGCATGCGCGTAATGTACTGGGCAGATAACGGAAATCTGACGGCGTCAGGCAATGTAACTTTCCCGAAGAGCTGTGAAGTAGAGTATTATGACTATGAGACAGCATCCTGGCAGAAGATTACGGACATGACAGATGAGACAGGAGCAGGCGTATCTACTGTCGGCGTCAAATACGGAAGCGCGGACGCTGCTTCTGATCAGCCGGGAGATTACCTGAACGGAAATAACCGTTACTGGAATGTTGTAACATTCAAAGAACCGGTGAAGACAACACAGCTTCGTCTGAATATTGAACGCAACGGCTCAGGCGCAAATGGCGTAGGTATCGGCGAGTGGGAAGTATTCGGCGAGGAAATGACTGCGGAATGGAACGAGCTTATTTCCGCACAGATTACAGGAAAAGAAAGAATCCTTAAAGGCGAGACAGGAGTCTTTACAGCAGAAAGTCTTCCGACAGGCCTTGACGGACTCAGCTATAAGTGGGAACTGACAGAAGGAAGCAAGTACATGTCTATCGCCGGTGCAACTGACGAAGCGCAGGTAAGCATTCAGGCAAAAGACAGTGGTTATGGCACTCTGAACCTGACAGTATCCCGTGAGCAGAACGGAGAAACTGTATCCCGTACAGCCAGCATGCAGATCAAAGTTGATGCGATTACAAGCATTGACGACTATGTAACAGCAACTGAGGCAGGAAGAGCACCGATTCTTCCGAAGACAGTTGTGGCAAATGGTATCGCATTTGATGATCCGACTCCTGACCTGATGGGAAATAACGACTTTAATTTCGGCGAGGAATTTAACTCCAAACTCGTTCCTGTTGAGTGGGAAGAGGTTGATCCGGAATTATACGCAGAGGATAAAGTCGGAACAACTTTTGAAGTAAAGGGAACAGTTGTTTCGGGAGATGATACGTTCGAAGCGGTTGCAAAAGTAACGGTAAACGAGCCGGTTGTTAATCCGGTTGCCAACAGCACAGTTACTTTTGAAAATGTACAGCTGACAGATAATTTCTGGAATCCGAAACAGAAAGTAAACGCTGTAAATTCACTGAACAAAGCGATTTATCAGATTGAGCAGCCGTCCGGCGGAGAGCCGAACTTTGTAAATGCGATCAAAAAACTGAACGGCGAGCCTTATGATGAATTCCAGGGATATGTATTCCAGGATTCCGATATTTACAAGAGTATCGAGGCCATTTCCTATACGCTGTCTGTAATCAATGATGATACAGATCCGGATATGGTAGCTCAGAAAGCAGTTCTGGAAGAAAAACTTGCTTACTGGATCTCACTGATCGAGCAGGTACAGTACGCAGACGGTTATATTGATACACACTTTACATTAAGAAGTACGGCTCATGCAGGCGGAAGCTCACCGGGAACACACAGATGGCATGACTTCTCCAACCATGAGATGTATAATGCGGGACATTTCCTTGAGGGTGTTGTAGCTTATACACGTTACAGAGAAGGAATCGGCGATCCGGATTACAGCCTTTACATAGTCGGCAGACGTTTTGCAGACGAGATTGTAAGTCTGTTCGGACCGAACGGAACACGCCATGAAGTTCCGGGACATGAAGAAATTGAGCTTGCACTTGTGAAATTCGCAAAACTTGTAGAAGAGTATGAAGGCGAAGGTACCGGAGATAAATATGTCCAGACAGCGAAGACTCTGATCGACCGCAGAGGTACGAACATGAGTGAACGTGAAAGCGGTTACTGGGGCGGCGAATACTCACAGGACAATGCTTCCATTAAGGAAATCACAGAAGCTGTAGGACATGCAGTACGTGCATGCTACTTCTACGCAGGCGTAACAGATGTTGCAACACTGCTTCCGGAAGATGATGAAGACAGAGCAGCATATCTGAACACAATGGATGCGATCTGGGATTCTGTTGCAAATACGAAGACATATATCACAGGCGGTATCGGCGTCCGTTCACACGGCGAGGACTTCGGTGATCCGTACGAGCTGCCGAATGATGATTCCTATTGTGAGATCTGTGCGACAATCGCACTTGCAAACTGGAACCAGAGAATGAATCTGATCCATGAAGATGCGAAATATGCAGATGTAGTAGAGAAGAACCTGTACAATGCAATCCTTGTAGGAACCAACCTGACAGGAGATAAGTTCTACTACAGTACATACCTTGAAGCAAGAAACGGAGATCCCCGTTCTGACTGGTTCGCATGTGCATGCTGCCCGCCGAACCTGATGCGTACAATCGCGAAATTAAGCGAGTACATGTACACAGTACATGGAGACAAACTGTTTGTTAATATGTACATTGGAAGCGACGGCAATGTAAACATTGACGGAACAGACGTAGGACTTGTTCAGGAAACAGAGTATCCGTGGAACGGCGATATCAAGATGACAGTCAACCCGGCTGAGGAAAAAGAATTCACAATGAACATCCGTATTCCGGGATGGGTTGAGGAACAGGCAAATAAGAACGTAACAATTTCTGTAAACGGCGAAGCTGTAACAGCTGAGGCAGAAAAAGGTTATGTTGCGATTACACGTACATGGAAGGAAGGCGACGTTGTCAGAATTTCTATCCCGATGGAGATCAGAATGACTGAAGCTGACCCGAATGTAGCAGCTAACCAGGGAAGAATCGCTCTGCAGCGCGGACCGATCGTATACAGCATCGAGATGGCAGGAAACGCACAGCTGAATTCCGATATTGCAAACTTCAGCCCGCTGAACTTTGTAATTCCGAGAGATGCTGAACTGACAGCTACTTACAACGAAGATCTTCTGAACGGCGTAGTGGAGATCACAGGCGACGTTAAGTACAATAACAACGGCGAGCTTATTGATGCAAAACTTCAGGCAATTCCGTACTATGCATGGAATAACCGCGGCAACGACGGTGTAGAAGGCCAGAACAACTGCAGCCAGATGCTGATCTGGACAAATACAACAGGCGCAAGCGTTAAGATCGGCGGCGACAGCCAGCTGGTACTTGGCGAGAGCGGAACTCTGAATGCACTTGCAGCAGGATTAGACGATCCTACATATACATGGAGTGTTGACGGAGATGCTGTTGAAATTACAGACGGCGCTGATACATCAACTGTAACAATCACTGGTGTGGCAGAAGGTGAAGCCGCAGTTTCCGTGACAGCGACAAGCGGCGACACATCAAAGACAGCAACACTTACTGTTACTGTTACAAAAGATGAGCCGAAGCCGGAGCCGACACTTGACCGGATCGAGCTTACAGGTCCGTCCAAGACAGAATATGTTCAGGGCGAAGATCTGGATCTGAGCGATCTGGGCGTAATTGCAGTATACAGTGACGGAACAAAAGAAGAGATCACAGAAGGATATGAAGTATCCGGATACGATCCGAACGCGGTAGGCGATCAGAAGATAACTGTAACATACGAGGGCGTATCAGCGACCTTTACCGTAACAGTAAAAGCTTCCGAGAAACCGCAGCCGACACTTGACAAGATTGAGCTCAGCGGTGATGTGAAGACAGAGTACACCCAGGGCGAGAAACTTGACCTGAGCAAACTGGTTGTAACAGCAGTATACAGCGACGGAAGTAAAGCTGAGATCAAAGCCGGCGATTATACAGTAAGCGGATATGATCCGAATACAGTAGGTGAGCAGACAGTAACAGTAACCTACGGCGGCAAGACAGCTTCCTTCACAGTAACTGTAAAAGAAGGAAAACAGCCGGCAGAGCCGGGGCAGCCGTCAAATCCGAGCCAGCCGTCTGATACACAGAAACCTTCTGACAATCAGGGCGGAAGTCAGACAGGCAGCACAGTGAAGACTGGAGATACAACCAATCTGTTCCTGCCGGCAGGCGGAATGCTGATGGCAGCGGCACTGCTGTTTGTAGCCTGGAAGAGAAGAAGAATAGAAAAATAACCGCTGAATAAAAAGCGGGATCAGGCATTGCCAATGAACACTGCGGAGTGGACAAAAAAGGAGTGCCTGACTGATAAGAACAGGGTGTTTCAGATTCACCATAACAGGTGAATCTGAAACACCTTTTTTAAATGCAGAGCCGGGAATATGGGAGAAAGCTGTCGGATGGACAGCATTGACGGAACCGGCCTATTTTTCTAAACTCATTCCAGAGTCATCCAAATTCCCTGTCCCCATCTTCTGAAAGGCGCATCCACAAACTCCCCGGACTTCCGTTTCTTCTGTCCCTCATTCCGGAAATCCCCTTCGCAAATCCTCATAAGACAAAGGCAAAGGGGCGCTTTAACGGCGAAGAAGT
>USFD01000076.1 GCA_900553885.1 uncultured Ruminococcus sp. | reverse complement strand
CTGCTTTTAGCTGATTCTCAGGTTCCGTTTATTTTTCTTAACTCATGGAACGGAATCAGAATTCCCTGTTCCCGTCTTCTGAATCCGTCTTATAAAAACTTCTTTGTCTTCTGATTTTCTTTTCTGTTGCCGGAAATTTCCTTTGACAAATCCGAATTTCACGCCTCATCAATCGCTTTTCCGATATCGTGGCGCATATATTTGTTTTTAAACTGCACCCACTCGGTTGCCGCGTATGCGTTTGCTCTTGCTTCTTTCAGATCTTTGCCTTTTGCGGTTATGCCGAGCACGCGTCCGCCGTTTGTCACGATTGCGTCACCGTCAAATTTTGTTCCGGCGTGGAAGCAGTAATATCCTTCATGTTTCTTGAATTCATCCAGCCCGGATATGGGGAATCCTTTGTCGTATTTTACCGGATATCCCTCGGACGCCAGTACGACGCAGACTGCTGCGTTGTCTTCAAACTGCAGGTCAATCTGATCCAGTGTGCCGTCAATGCATGCCTCCACTACGTCGATAATGTCGTTTTTCATACGCGGCAGCACTACCTGTGCCTCCGGGTCGCCAAAGCGGGCATTGTACTCCAGTACTTTCGGTCCGTCCTCTGTCAGCATCAGGCCGAAGAAGATTACGCCCTTAAAAGGACGGCCTTCCGCTGCCATAGCGTCAACGGTGGGCTGGTAGATATATTTCTCGCAGAAGTCTTCCACATCTTTCGTATAGAAGGGGCTGGGCGAAAAGGTTCCCATACCTCCGGTGTTAAGTCCTGTGTCTCCGTCCCCCGCACGCTTGTGGTCCTGCGCGCTTGTCATTGTCTTGATGGTTTTACCATCAACAAAAGACAGAACAGACACTTCACGGCCGGTCATAAATTCTTCGATTACCATCTCATTTCCGGCGGAGCCGAATTTCTTATCCAGCATAATGGTCTTTACGCCCTCTTCTGCCTCCTGCAGGTTTTTGCAGATCAGAACGCCTTTTCCAAGAGCAAGTCCGTCAGCTTTAAGGACAATGGGGAATTTTGCTGTCTGAAGATATTCCAGGGCTTTGTCCGGATCGGTAAAGTTTTCATATGCTGCTGTAGGGATGTTGTATTTTTTCATCAGATCTTTGGAAAATGCTTTGGAGCCTTCCAGAATCGCCGCGTTTTTCCGCGGTCCGAAAGTACGGATGCCTGCCGCCTCCAGTACGTCTACAAGACCGCCCACCAGAGGATCATCCATTCCTACGATACACAGATCAATCTCTTTTTCTTTTGCAAATGCGGCCAGCTTGTCAAACTCCATTGCTCCGATGTCCACACACTCTGCATACTCTGCGATTCCCGCATTGCCGGGCGCGCAGTAAATCTTGTCCGCCTTCGGGCTTTTTGCCACACTTGCAGCGATGGCATGCTCTCTTCCGCCGCTTCCAACTATCAGTACCTTCATAAAGCATCCTCCTTTTTACTGAAAAATGCGTCTGCTCTGTCCACAGACGCATCGTTTTTCCGCATTGTCCATGCGTTCTCTGTCATATGTTATACCGGTTATAATCTATTCCTCAATAACCGTCCGGTTATCCACAACCTTCACTTTTCCGTTGGCGATCAGATCAATGGCTCTGGGAAGGATCTTCCACTCTGCCTGCTCCATCACACGTCTCTGCAGAACTTCCGGAGTATCTCCCTGCTGTACTTCCACTGCTTTCTGTAAAATGATGGGGCCGGTATCGGTTCCCTCATCTACAAAATGCACCGTAGCTCCCACTACCTTTACTCCCCGGGCAAGGGCCGCCTCATGAACCTTCAGTCCATAGTAGCCTTTTCCGCAGAAGGAAGGGATCAGGGAGGGATGAATATTGATCATCCGGTTCCGGTAGCGCTCGATCATGGCCGGAGGAATCACTACAAGAAATCCTGCCAGAACAATCAGATCCGGCGAAAACGCATCGACCGCCTCCAGAAGCTTTTCATTAAACTCCTCCCTGGAAGCAAAATCCTTCGGGGAAATGCAGCTGGCCGGAATCCCGTTCTCCCGGGCACGCTCCAGCGCGTAGGCATTTTTATTATTGCTGATCACTCCTGCAATTTCCGTGTTTGTGATCTGTCCGTTTTTCACACTGTCGATAATCGCCTGGAGGTTTGTTCCGCCTCCGGATACCATTACAACAATCTTCATAGGGCCGTCCTGTCTTAACATAAGTCCACACCCTTTTCTCCGGCTTCAATCCGTCCCACCACATAAGGAGACTCGCCGGCTGCCCGGATGGCTTCCATGGTCCGGTCCGCGTCCGCCGCGTCGACAGCCAGAACCATGCCCAGCCCCATATTATATGTATTGTACATCATATGTTCTTCAATATTGCCTTCCTCAGCAAGCATACCGAAGATCGGCGGAACCGGATAGCTGTCCTTCTCAATCACTGCCCGTGTGCCTTCCTTCAGCATACGGGGCACATTTTCATAAAATCCGCCGCCTGTAATATGGCTGCAAGCCTTTACAGTAATACCGGCCGCTTTTATACTTTTGAGAGCCTTTACATAAATCTTTGTGGGAGCAAGAAGAGCCTCGCCCAGGGTACAGCCCAGCTTGTCATAATATGTCTCCAGAGACTCCCGGCTCATATCAAATACTTTTCTTACAAGAGAAAATCCGTTGCTGTGTACGCCGGAGGAAGCCATGCCGATCAGTACATCTCCCGGTTTCAGATTTTCTCCGGTAATCATATCCTTCTTATCGCAGACTCCTACCGCAAACCCGGCCAGATCATATTCATCCTCGGCCATCAGTCCGGGATGCTCTGCTGTCTCTCCGCCGATCAGAGCCGCATCGGACTGGAGGCATCCTTCTGCCACGCCTTTTACGATCTCCGCGATCTTCTCAGGCTCATTTTTCCCGCATGCAATATAATCCAGGAAAAACAGCGGCTCCCCGCCTGCACATGCAATATCGTTTACACACATGGCCACCGCGTCAATTCCGATGGTATCGTGTTTGTCCAGCACCATGGCCAGTTTTACCTTTGTGCCGCATCCGTCGGTTCCGGACAGAAGCACAGGCTCCTCCATCTCTTTGATCTTCGCCAGAGAGAAAGCGCCGGAAAAACCGCCCAGACCTCCCAGGACCTCCGGGCGCATGGTTTTCTTTACATGCTCTTTCATCAGTTCCACCGATCTGTAGCCGGCTTCTATATCAACACCTGCGTTTTTATAATCCATTGTGTTTTCTCCTTTTATTTTCCGCTGAGATACTCCTCATATCCTACTTCTTTGAGCTTGTCTGCCTTTGCCTGTACAGTATCTTTCATTTCTTCTGAATACGCTTTCAGTTTTCCGAGAATCTCATCATCAGATACTGCAAGAATTTTCGCCGCAAGAATCGCAGCATTCATTCCGCCGTCAATGGCAACTGTCGCAACCGGGATTCCCGGCGGCATCTGTACGATTGAATAAAGTGCGTCCATACCGTCCAGGTTCTTTCCTGACATCGGCACTCCGATCACCGGCATGGGGAACAGTGCGGCGCACATGCCCGGAAGATGGGCAGCCATTCCCGCTCCTGCGATAATCACCTTGATTCCCCGGCTTTCTGCTGATTTTGCCCAGTCAAAAAACACATCCGGCATACGGTGTGCGGAGATGATCGTCATCTCGTAATCAATTCCGAATTTTTCAAGCATGGAGGCAGCTTTGCTCATCACTTTCAGATCCGAGTCACTGCCCATTACAATTCCTACTTTTGGCATTTTATGTCCTCCTCCAATGGTTTGTTTAAAACTTCAGTTCCCGGTAAGACAAACTTTCCGTCTTTTAATAGTATAATGGCTTTCCCTTCTTTTGTCACTACACTTATTTCTTCTAACTCATCATAAGGAAGGGTTATATCTGTGTGACAGTGGAAGTAGGCTTTTGATACATCTTCTTTTCTCAGAATGGAAACAGAATTATCTTTCGCAATGATTTCCTTTCCGTTCGGATTGTATACCCGGATGTCTTCGCTCCAGGAATAGCAGGTGTCGCCTACCGCGAAATGCGGACCGGTTTTTTCCGCAATCAGAATCGGCATTTTGTCTTCAATCCCATACTTTCTGGCGGCCACGTAAGCGGTAGTATTTGTTCCGATGGCGAACTCGCCAAGAGGCAGTGTATCATGATTTTTCAGTACATTATCGTAAATATACTTCCGGTTTTCCTCTTCACTTTCAAAGTTTCCGCAGGTATAGTCCGTAATTCTGCCTTCTTTAAAAGTCAGTTTCAGATCCCGGAACTGCAGTCCTTCCAGATAAACACGGCTTACGTGGAGCACACCTTCCGTTCCTTCCAGACAGGGTGAAGTGAACACCTCTCCCACCGGTATGTTAACGTCCGCCACACAGTTTTCAAACAGGGTCTCTTTTTCCGGATCGTTCATTTTTCTTAAATTCACCCGGATATCGGTCTGATTTTCCCCTTTGCCCAGCACCTGTACATAATCCCCCTGGTCCAGAGCGTCGATAAGGGTCTGCTGAACCTTTGTATAAAGGGCCGCATCCAGCGTATTGATCCGGATAACTTCATTAAAGATCTCCGGATACTGTTCCCCGATCTCCGGCACCGGCCAGGCGATAATGGTAAAACTGCGTTCCTCGCCCTTAATATACTGGTTTGTCAGCTGGCTGGAACGGCTGTCATATTCCAGCGCAAGGCTGCGCTGGGATTCCGTATATACCGGCGCCGCCTCATTTGTCTCCGGAGAAAATGGCTTTTCTCCGAAGGTTTCCATGCATGCCGGCCCCGCCAATCCCGCGGCCAGTTCCTTGTTTTTCTCATAGACGGTTTTGGCCACTTCCAGTCTGCGCTCAATATACCGTTTATCCAGAAACAGCGCCTGGTCCTGCCGGTGATCGTACTCATACTGCTGACTGGCAATAGCGCCGTGATAACCGATCTTATACTGTTCCCGCTTTGTAATTACACTGGACGCCGCCCGGTAGATCACCGGTTTCAGTCCCATTGCCCTGAAATTCTCAATGGCCAGCCGGATGACTTTCTCAAATCCCAGCGTATAGCGGATATTGACCGTTGACTTGATGGACAGATCCTTACCGGTGTTGATAAAACCGATCCGGTATCCTTCCGTATAAACGTCGGCCATTTTTTTCAGTGTCTCCTCCGGCAGCGAGCGCAGATGGCGGGCCGTGCCCAGCTCATTTTCCGTAATGTACTCTCCGAACCGGTAAAGATAATCGTCGGTTTCCAGATCCGCATTCTCTATGATATCAACCGCGAAGGAACACTCCGGATTGATCTGCTCTTCCATCCGATCCGCCAGGAACACATCGCAGTAGTCGCTGGCATACCAGTACAGAATATCCCGGATCTCTTTTGGAGACGGCTCCTCTGTATTTTCAAAACAGTTGTACACCTCGATAAAAAGCTCATAGAGAATCGTCAGATAATCCATCCGGTTCTCAAAAGCATAGGGGATGCCGCTTCGCATCTCCGCGCAGAGCATGCTCAGAAGCTGTCCCATTTCCAGGCCCAGCTTCTCCGCCGCATAGGCCGGGTTGGCGTAATTCTTTTTGTAATGATCTCCCAGCAGGACGCTGTACAGAATCTCATTCAGGCTCTGCTTCTGCTTCAGACTATACCGTTCCCAGCTGCCGTCCGCAATTTTCCTTCTTACATTTTCCAGTTCAAGAAGAAAAATCGTAACATCCTGGAAATAAATCAGATACTTCTCCGGAACCGTCTCCTCAGCCACCATCGCCCTCAGACGGTCCACCGCAAGGGTATGCCTCTCCCTGCATGCTTCATTTCTCTGTTCTAATAATTCTTCTCTGCTCATCCATTCAAGCCTCCTATAAAGACCGCCAGAAATGCAAGCAGCACAACTGCATTTACCGGCAGCCCGATTTTACATGTAAGATAATTTTTTTCCCGTTCCCGAAAGCCCCGCACTGCTGAGCGGAGTCCGCATATCAGGACAATAATGGCAGTTACTGCGGCTCCGCCCACAATTGGAGCGGCCATTCCTCTGGTCAGATACGCATATCCGATACACCCTGCAAGAATAAGAACTCCTGCTCCCGCACAGCAGCAGGATACAACTCCCAGACGCGAATGTTTATAATGTCCCTGCCCGTATTTTCTTGTCCCCCGCTTCTTTCTCTCTTTCTCCCTGCGCTTTTTTTCAGCGCTTTTTCCGTTTCCGAACATGATATCTTCTCCTTATAACATTGCATATTGCAAACAATATATATCCAAGTATCCCGCCAATGGTATTCAGCAGAATATCATCCACATCAAAACTTCCGACTCTTGTGGCGAGCTGTACAAGCTCCACGCAGAGGCTCAGGCCGAAACTGAAAAACAAAGTCTTAAAGAATCCGCGCCTTTCCGCTGCCATTGAAATAAAAAATCCGTAGGGTACAAAAATAAGAATGTTCCCGAGCAGGTTAGCAAACACTGCGAACATTCCAAGCTGTTCCCTGTATGTAATAAAACGGCGGATTTCCCTGAATAACTCCAGATTATACCGGTATTCCTCCACTGTGCCTGTCCGGCCGTACCATTCGGCCAGGAACAGGAAGTAAACCAGAAAAAAAATATATAAAACAAACAGGACTTTACCCAATGCCCTGACAATTCTTGCATTTCTTGTGCTCAATTCCATACTCCTCAAAAAGGCACGGCATTCCTGCCGGATCCGCAGCGCTTTCCCGCGAAAACAGGCTCCTGACGAATGCCGCCTCTCTCAAAAGGGGACTGACCCCTTTTGAGAAGTGTCTGTCCCCCGCTAAAATGTAATATTCTTTTTATTTTTCAGCAGAGCCGCGCCGTTCACAATGGAAAGAATTCCTGCCGCCAGCCCTACAGCCAGGATAATAATCCCAAGAACCAGGCTGCCTGTACCGCTTTTTTTCATCGCAAGATAAGCTTTTTCCATAAAACGCGCCTCCCTATCTGACTCCATATGTTTCATAGTATGCGTCAATCGCAGCTTTTAATGTATCGTCGATTACAACTTTTCCGTGGTACGGCTTATTGTAAAGATGCTCTACAACCTCCTCCATCGTCACAATCGCCGCTGTATCAAATCCATATAAATCTCTGATCTCATCCAGCGCGCACTTTTCGCCGCCTTTTCCCACTTCCATGCGGTTCAGGGAAACCATAAGACCTACAATCGTTACATCTGCCGCACCTCGTACTTTCGGCACGGTCTCTTCCATAGATTTGCCGGATGTAGTCACGTCCTCAATCATGATCACCCGGTCGCCGTCTTTCAATTTGCTGCCCAGGAAACTGCCCTTGTCAGCTCCGTGGTCTTTCTCTTCCTTCCGGTCTGAGCAGTAGCGGACTTCTTTTCCGTACAGCTCGCTGTATGCGATGGCTGTCACTACTCCCAGAGGAATGCCCTTGTATGCAGGTCCGAATAATACATCAAAATCATCTCCATATTTATCGTGAATTGCCTTAGCATAATATTCGCCCAGCTTCTTTAACTGGGAACCTGTTACATAAGCTCCGGCATTCATAAAAAACGGGGACTTTCTTCCACTCTTTAATGTAAATTCCCCGAATTTGAGTACATCGCTGTCCACCATAAATTCAATAAACTCCTGCTTGTACTGTTCCATCTCTTTCAAACCTCCTGATTTTATGCCGGCGGCTGCTCCGCCTGATTCCCGTCAAGCGCACACACATTTGCCGGCACTACGCCTTTTCCTGTATGCGCTTAACGTTTTTATCTGTATAAAAGTATGTCTTTAAATTTTTCCTCAATTTTACCATAAGTTCCCTGTATTTTCAATTAAGGAATCCCGGTATATAAGCAAGTGTCGATCCGCCGCGGTCATACACACTGATTTTGTATGAAAAGGAGCGGCAATGCCGAAGTCCATAAAACCCCTGCAGATAATACTGCAGGGGTTCTGGTGGGTCCTGTTTTCTCATGGTTTGCGCACAAAAATCATATTGCTGCGTACCGGACTGATCTTGACCACGTCTCCCGTCTGCGGTGCGTGAATCATCTGCCCGTTTCCTATATAGATGCCGCAGTGCGTTACCGTCGTACAGATATCGCCGGGCTGCGGATTGCTTACCTGAGGCCAGGTAATAAAGTCATATGTTGTATACGTATGTACATACTGTCCTGAAAGGCAATAGCTTACAAGTCCTGAACAGTCAAAGCTGTTCGGGCCGGCTGCGCCCCATTCATATGGAAGGTCCAGCTTTGAGTAAGCCCGGTCTACAATCGCATTTCCCGTAGACGAATCATAGGAAGGCGTACTGCTGCTTCCGCCCGATGAGCTGCCCCCTCCGGATGAACTGCCGCCGGATGAACTGCCGCCGGATGAACCGCCGCCGCTGTTTGAGGTATTTCCGCTGCCTGCGGATCCTCCGCTGCCGGCTGCCGTTCCGCCGCCTGAGCCGCTGCTGCCCGAGCCGCCATTTCCGGACGTTCCGCTGTTGTCCTGCTCAGCTGCTTCCTGCTGAGCCTGGGCCTGGGCTGCCGCCTGCTGCCTGGCCGCTTCCGCCGCCTGGCGTTCCTGCTCTTCCTGATACTTCTTTGCTGCATTCTGAATCATCTCATCCAGATTGGAAATATCATCCTTTTTGGAAGAAATCGTTGTATTCAGCTGTTCCTGCTGGGTCTCATACTCAGCCTCAAGACTTTCCAGGTTTTTCATCTCCGTATTAAGAGTATCCTGGAGATCTTCTATCTCTGTTATCGTATCTGCATACTCCTGCAGCTGATTTCTGTCATATTCATGTACCCGCTGGGCATATTCGGCCTGCGCCAGCATACTGGTAATATCTCCGGAAGAAAAAATCTTCTCCAGCTCCGCAGTACTTCCTCCGCTTTCGTACATATATTTGATACGGAGCTTCATGGATTCATACTGCACATCCTTCTTTTTTTCTGCCGCGGTCAGATCTTTCTCCGCCTTGCTGATCTCCTGTCCTGTGGAAATCAGTTTGTCTTCCAGTTCCGCCGCTTTTGATATCAGCGCGTTCAGCTCTTCCTGCAGGCTGCTCAGTTCATCCTGGGCATCCGCTTTTTTGTTCTCGAGATTATCCTTCTGATTCTGAATATCCTTCAGCGTATCAGGCGCCGCAGATACAGGGGTTACTGTCACTGTACATGCAAGCAGCGCGGCAATGCATGCACGGCGCATCCTTTTTAACTTCATTTTCTCACCTGCCCTTATTCTCCATTTACACGTTCCACTTATACGCATAATACAACAGAAAAAAATTTTTTTCAACAAAATTTCCGGACCTGGAGTTTTTTGGCAGTTTTCTGTTTCTCTCATTTTACGCAGCCGGTCATATCCTTTACGGATTCAAAGCCGTATTTCTGCATATAGGCCTCAATGCCTTCCGCCACTTCCACAGCTGCCGTCGGATTGTAGAAATTTGCGGTGCCCACAGATACGGCGCTGGCTCCTGCCAGGATCATTTCTATGGCGTCTTCGGCCGTGGCAATTCCTCCCATACCGATAATGGGAAGCCGGACCGCATTTGCCGCTTCATATACCATGCGCACAGCAATGGGATGAATCGCCGGGCCGGACACGCCCCCGGTCTTATTTGCCAGAAGGAATGTTCTTCTGTGGATATCAATTTTCATTCCGGTTATGGTATTAATCAGAGAAATTGCGTCCGCTCCTCCTGCTTCCACGGCTCTGGCCATCTCCGCGATACTTGTCACATTGGGGCTCAGTTTCATGATTACCGGCTGTTTTGCGTACTTTTTCACCGCTTTGGTGATCTCTTCTGCCGCTTTCGGATTCTGACCGAAAGCAATTCCGCCTTCCTTTACATTCGGACAGGAAATGTTGATTTCCAGCATATCCACATCCTCGTCGGCCAGCCGCTCTACCACTTCGCAGTAATCCTCTGTGGATTTTCCACAGACATTCACAATAATCTTTGTATCGTATTTTTTCAGAAAGGGAATATCTCTTCTGCAGAACAGATCAATTCCCGGATTCTGAAGTCCCACCGCATTCATCATGCCGGAACAGGTCTCCGCCACCCGGGGCGTAGGATTGCCTTCCCAGGGAATATTCGCCACTCCCTTTGTTGTCACTGCTCCAAGTCTGTTAAGGTCAACAAATTCTGAAAATTCTTCTCCCGATCCGAAAGTACCGGAAGCTACGGTTACCGGATTCTTCCATTCTACACCTGCAATATTTACCTTCATATTCATCAGAGTTCCACCTCCGTTGACAGAAATACCGGACCGTCTTTGCAGATCCGCTTATTCTTTACATTGCTGTGATGATCTTTCTCTTTTGTGCGGCATACACAGGCAAGACATGCACCTATGCCGCAGGCCATGCGTTCCTCCAGAGAAAGATAGCACTCGATTTCATTTTCCGCAGCATATGTCTGCAGAGCGCGGAGCATCGGAGTCGGGCCGCAGGCATAAATTACATCTGCCCTGAGGCCATTTTCCCGTATGGCATCCATAACATTTCCTCTGGTTCCCACGCTTCCGTCTTCTGTAGCAATAAACAGTTCTCCGTTCTGCTCGAACTCGTTTCTGAGAAATGTCTCTTTGTCACGGTAGCCTGCCACAATCTGCTTTTTTTCACATTTCAGCTGCTTTGCCAGTTCGAGAATCGGCGGCACGCCGATCCCGCCTCCGATCAGAAAAACACGTTTGCCTTCCGCCCGCTCCAGGGGAAAGCCATTGCCCAGAGGTCCGATAACCGGAATTCTGCCTCCTGCCTTCATCTGTGAAAAAAGCTCTGTCCCCGTGCCCGGGCCGGTAACCCGGTAGACAACCCGCAGCGCTTCCCTTTCTCTGTCAATCTCACAGATACTGATGGGACGGGGAAGCAGCCTGCTTCCATCATTTGTATACATGGAAATAAACTGTCCCGGCTTTGCCTGGCTGGCCGCCTCCGTCTTCAGCCATAAACTGAAAATACCGGAAGCAATCTCTTCCTGAGAAAGAATCCTTGCATTTTCCTTTTTTCTGTTTGTCATATTCTCTCCTTTTTCTGACAATTCTTCCCAAAGGGGACAGACCCCTTTGAAAAAGGGTCCGTCCCCTTTGGCTGATATTATCAGAATATTCTAATTTTTTATTTTGCTTCCAGTGCTCCGCTGATATCTGCAATCATATCTTTTACTGCCGCCCGGGATGCCTCGCCAAAGTTCTCTGCTCCGTATTTTGCATATGCTTCCTGCTTGTAGGCAGCGATAATTCCTCTGGATGAATTTACGATTGCGCCCAGCCCGTCTTCGTTGAAGAAATGAACCAGGTCTTTTCCTCTTCCGCCCTGCGCGCCGTATCCGGGCACCAGGATATAGGCTTTCGGCATAATCTTTCTGAGCACTTTTCCCATTTCCGGATAGGTTGCTCCTACAACTGCGCCGATATAGCTGTATTCATCTCCCATACAGTCCGCGCCCCACTGAGCGACCTTTTCCCCAACCAGTTCATACAGAGGCCGGCCGTCAATCAGGCGGTCCTGAAATTCGCCGCTGGAAGGATTGGAGGTCTTTACGAGGATAAAGAGTCCCTTTTTCTCCTCTTTGCAGACATCTATAAACGGATTTACACCGTCAGAACCAAGATAAGGATTTACCGTAGCAAAATCTTCATCAAACGGAACATACTCTTTGCTGCCCACTTTTACCTTTCCAAGATGCCCTGCCGCGTAAGCCGCTGAAGTAGAACCGATATCTCCTCTTTTAATATCTCCGATCACAACCAGATCCCTGGACTTGCAATAATCTACCGTCTTTTTAAATGCCGCAACTCCCGGCACGCCGAACTGTTCGTACATAGCGATCTGCGGTTTTACAGCCGGGATCAGATCATAAGTATGGTCTACAATTTCTTTGTTAAACTGCCAGATGGCCTCCGCAGCTCCCTCCAGAGTCTCACCGAATTCTGCGTATGCCTTATCCTGGATATGCTGAGGAATATAATTCAGCATCGGATCCAGCCCGACAACAATAGGAGCGCCGGTCTTTTTAATCTTTTCCACCAGTTTATTAATCATATCGTTTCCTCCGTTTTCCCAAAGGGGCGGGACCCTTCATCAAAAGGGTCCCGCCCCTTTGCCTCATATTTTCAGAATTGTTTTATTTTTCGAATATATCATATCATATCTTTTCCTCTTAGTAAAACAAAGATGAATGAAATCCTTTAATGCAGTGTACGGCAGAATGCCTGACCTGTATACCGGACCGGCGCCGGAGTTCCCCTTCCTGCAGAACAAAACATCCGGCCTTGCCGCTTCAGAAATATGCAGCAAAGCCGGATGTTTCAGAGAAGTATCTCAGCCAGTCCTCCCGGAGCCAGCAAGGTAAACGGATATACCGGTATATTCCGCAGCACCCCATATAAAACCACCAGGATCAGGACAGCTACAAGCAGTCTGACACTGATCTTTTTATCAATATGATTTCCTCCTGTAATAACCCAGTCTGTTATCCGTGCGGCAAAATAGATACCGATAAAAGGAAGCAATATAACAAACACCGGGTTATAACAGAACGCTTCTGCAAAATGGAACTGAAGCAGCGCTCTGCATGCTCTTCCTGTGCCGCAGCCCGGACAGTAAAGTCCGGTAAATTCATATACCGCGCACGAAAGTGGGAAGGGAAACGCAGGATGAAAATGGTAGAATAAAGCTACAGCTGCCAGAACCAGTATGGCACAAAGCACAACCGTAATCCGGTATTTCCTGTCCTTTTTTATCTTCGGCCTCATCGGTCAATCTCCCTCCCGTCTTCTTCGGATCAATGAGCAAGGTATCTTATTACATCAAATATTCCGCCATAATAGCTGTCTGTCACTGCCGCTGTTAAAACAAGAAGAAACGCACAGACATCCAGAATCAGACCTACGGCAAATGCAGCAATAATCCAGATCGTTGCCGTCTTTGCCGCTTGTTTTGCTTCCCCCGGTCTTCCTTCGGTTATCATACTGTTGATTTTAGCCGAATAAACAATACCTGCTATTCCAAGAGGAAGGCAGCAGCAAAGGGTGGATATAATGGAAAGGATCAGATATGGCACCCAATTTACTGTTTCCTCCTGCACTCCGGGCTGATACGGCTGCTGATATACAGGAGGAGCCTGATAAGGCCGTCCCTCCTGTCCCGGCATTCCTGACGGATCTGCCGCTCTCCCGCGGCCGGCTGCATAAGACTGCTGATTATACTGCCGGCTTCTCCACGGTTCTGATGTCTCCTGGGTCTGCCGGGGATCCGATGTTTCTTCCTGTGTCTGCTGCCCGCCGGCTGTTTCAGAAGCAGAACTGTCCGGAGTCTGATCATTCTGTCCTTCCGTTTGGGAAGAGGCACCAATCGTTTGTTCCCCGGGCTGCTCCTCTGCTCCGGTACAGACCGGTTCCGGATATCCGCTCTGCTTAGCCCCGCAGTACGGGCAGAAATTTGTCCCATCCGGAATTTCCTGATAACAATTTATACAATTCATTATATATTCCTCGCTTCCCTGCTTTTGTCTCAGTCCATCATACCATTCTTCTGCTGAAACCGTAATATTTTTTTCGCATTCTTTACCGGGTTTCCCCTTTTTGATCCTTCTCGCTTAAGACTGTTCTTTGCGCTTTCCCAGTCTGATCTTCTCCAGCTCTTCCGCGTCTTTCTCCTGTAGATAGTCAAACAGGTAATTTCTCACACTGCTCTGCCTGAGATGTTTCCCTCTAAGCTCCTTCAGGGCAAGTTCTACTTCTTCTTTCAGGCCCCCGGCCGAAAGCCTGTGGGCCCCGTGTCCCAGGATAATCACCTGCTCCAGCGCATCAGAAGTAGCAACGGTCACCTCATGATGCCGGGCCATTTTCCGCACCGTTTTTTCTATATACTGGTCCGCTGTTTCCGCTTCCCTCGTATACACTACATAAATATTGTGATACTTCATTACTTCACCGGGGTTTCCTTCCACCTTGTATGCGTCAAACACGAGAATCAGCGTGCACTTTCTGTATCCCTGATAATTGCACAGAATATCCATCAGCCTGCCTCTGGCTCCGGCAACATCCGCGTCAGCCAGTTCCTTTAATTCTTCCCAGGCAAAAATAATATTGTAGCCGTCTACAAGAAGGTACTCCTGGCCGTCCGTTTTCTTCTTTCCCTGACGGGCCCAGCGCTCCCGGATTCTCCTGTCTTCTGCTTCCTGAGGGCTTTGCCGGTCCGCTCTGTACCCTTCTGGGTTTTTTTCTCCGGATGAAGCCCGGACTGTAACCGCACCCCGGCTCTGTTTTTTCTTCACCGGATCCGGCGTGGGCACATAGATCGCGTCCAGCTCTTCCCGGGTAAGTTCGATTCTGGATCCGGTATACCGCTGAACTACAGGCTGATAGGTTTCTTCTACTTTTTCTCCCCGGTCATAGGCGTTCTCGATATGCATATATTCTTCCACCTGATCCCAGGGTACCACATATCCTGCTCCATGGGCGCAGAACACAGAGTCCGCCGGATTTTCCACATCCGCCTCCGGATCATACCCCAGAGCTGCCACCACCTCTTCCTGGTTGTGGCAGATGTCATACCCTTTTAGCGTACAGAACATTCTGCCCCGCCCTCCTGTATAAGAAGCAAACTCTGTCTGATATCCTCCCATAGCAGACACCGGAACGCTTCCGCACAGAACCGCCCGGGTTTCCTCTGTCCGGGGCGGATCAAAGGTTCCATACATTCTCTGAATATCTGTCATCGCCCTTCCCACACACTCCGCAGGCATCTCCATTCGGAATGAATAGTAAGGTTCCAGCAGCACGCTCTGCGCCTTCATCAGGCCCTGGCGCACCGCCCGATAGGTCGCCTGGCGGAAATCTCCGCCTTCCGTATGTTTCTGATGCGATCTTCCCGCCAGAAGGGTGATCTTCATATCCGTAATCCGGGAACCGGTCAGAACTCCTCTGTGAGGCTTTTCTTCCAGATGGGTCAGAATCAGGCGCTGCCAGTTCCGATCCAGCACATCTTCGCTGCAGTCCGTTGCAAACTGGAGGCCCGATCCCCGCTCTCCCGGCTCCAGCAGAAGGTGTACTTCCGCATAATGCCGAAGCGGTTCATAATGCCCCACGCCTTCCACCGGCTCCTGAATTGTCTCTTTATAGACAATCTTCCCTTCTCCGAACTGCACCGCCACTTTGTACCGCTCTTTAATAATACTGCGGAGAATTCCGGTCTGCACCTCTCCCATCAGACGCACGGATATTTCACCGGTTTCCTCTTCCCATATAATATTCAGTTCCGGCTCCTCTTCCTCCAGTCTGCGCAGATTGATCAGCATCTGATGCACGTCACAGTCATCCGGAAGTTCCAAAGAATACGTCAGCACCGGCTCCAGAATCGGAAGCTCTGACGCTTCTTCCGCTCCCAGCCCCTGTCCGGGCTTTGTCTGCTCCGGCCCGGTCACCGCACAGACCTGTCCTGCATATACCGCCTGAGGAGTCTCGAATTTTTCCCCGGAATAAAGCCGGATCTGATTGATCTTCTCCCCGGTATCCGCAAGCACATCTTTTACCCGCAGACTCCCCCCGGTTACCTTCAGATAAGTCAGCCGGTTCCCCTGGCTGTCCCGGGCAATCTTGTACACCTTT
>USFD01000075.1 GCA_900553885.1 uncultured Ruminococcus sp. | reverse complement strand
TCTTATTCTTTGCAAAAAAAGTGCTGCCGCACTAATTATTTAGTGCGACAGCCCCATTCTTCCATTCTTACTGATCCAGCTGTTGGCCAAGCACTTCCACCGCTTTATCCAGCTGATTGTCTGCCTCCGGATTATTCTGGTCATATTGATATTCCACTTCCACATCCGGTGTTACGCCCACGCCGTTAATGCTCCTGCCGCTGGGCGTATAGTATTCTGCAATCGTCACTTTCAGGCAGGTTCCGTCTCCCAGGCTGATCAGCTGCTGGACTACTCCTTTTCCATAAGTGGTAGTTCCCACGATGGTTCCTGTTCCATAATCCTGAACCGCGCCGCTGAAGATTTCCGATGCACTTGCGCTGTACCCGTTTACAAGAACGGCAAGCGGTTTGGTAAACTCATTTTCACCGTCGCAGGTCATTTCTTCTGTATTTCCGTTTTTATCTTTGATTGATATGATCGGGCCCTCCGGCAGAAGAAGTTTCAGCATATCGGTCACGGTTTCCACATTTCCGCCGGGGTTATTTCTCAGATCAATGACCAGGGCCTGCATCTTCTGTCCCTCCAGATCATCCAGAGCCGTTTTAAACTGGTCGTAGGTTACGTCATCAAATTCACTGACCGATATATACCCGATCTGATCATCCATCATCCGGTACTCTACCGTCTGTACCTCTATCGTATCCCGCACAGCAGTTGCTTCGACTTCCTCGCCGTCCCGAAGCACCGTCAGAGTAACTTCGGTCCCTTTTTCCCCTTTTACATAAGAGACCACGGTATTCAGATCTTCCCCCTGGATGTTTTTTCCATCAACTTCCAGCAGAACGTCATTCACCTGAAGTCCCGCTTTGTCAGCCGGGGAGTCCTTATAAATATTCGTCACAGTAATTGTGCCGTCCGTCCCCTGGCTCATTGTGACGCCGATTCCGGTAAACTCGCCGCTGGTAGACTCAAAGAGGGCCTTTGTCTCCTCCTCATCATAGTATTCCGTATACGGGTCTCCCAGTGCCTCTGTATAGCCGGAATACAGCCCCTCTACCAGCGCATCCCCGTCAATGTCGTCTTCATAGAGATAGTATTCCTCGATCAGGTTATCTATAACATCCAGCTTTTTTTCCACGCTTTTGGCCGAAGTGCCTGAAGCCCCGAGGTCGCTTCCCGGAATTGTCCCGGTAAAAAAGTTTCTGATTCCCAGCACTGCCACAAAGAGTACCACGGCCCCGGTTACTCCTGCCAGCACGCCTGCGCCAAACCGGTCCCGGTTGCGCCGGCTTGTGTGTTTTGGAGAATCCATTGGCAGGCTCTCCCTGTTACCCGGATCTGTTCTGTCTAAATCATTTCTGTTTTCGTCCATTTTTTCATATCAAACCTTTCTCTGCGTCAGCTGTAAAAAGAAAGACAAAGCGGTCTGTTCCTTCCACTTTGTCCTCCCCATCCTTTTGCACATACTGTGCAGTGCGATGTAATAATTATATTATTCAGATATATCAAAAAACATTCGTTTATGCGCTTAAACTTTCAGATGCTTGCGCACGGTAAAGAAACTTCCCAGGAAACCGATACCGATTCCCATAAGCAGTCCGATTGGCAGCAGATACTGATATACCTTTGTCACCGGCAGGAAATCAATAATATTCTGGAGAATACTGAATTTTGTCATCACATACTCTACTGCACGCTCATACAGGAAATACAGCAGAATAAGCGGAATCGCTGCTCCGAAAATACCGATAATCAGACCTTCCAGCACAAACGGCGACCGCACCACAAAATCTTTGGCGCCGATATATTTCATAATCGCAATTTCTTCTTTCCGGACTGTAATACCCATTGTTACCGTATTGCTGATCAGGAAGATGGATACTCCCAGAAGGATAGCAATAATCGCAATGGAAACATATGCAACCAGCATATTTACGCTTGAAAGGGTGTTTGCAACTACATCCGACTTATTGACCTCGCGCACACCGTCCAGTCCCTGAGCGAACTTCACCAGATCATTCTGTGTGGAGGAAAGGGAACGGCTCCGGGCGATCAGGTTTTCATTGTCGTCTGTGGTTTCCATATAGACCTCATAGTTATCGGAGCTTGCCAGCGGATTGTCATTTTTGAATCCTTCAGCCAGTTCCGGATTATCTCCGAAATACTGCTCCTGGAATTCTTCCCATGCCTCGTCCGCAGACACATAGTGAACCCTGGACACCCCTTCATGGTCTTGCAGAGCTTCTCCAATGGCCTCTTTCTGCGCATCTGTGGCGTCTTCATCAAAGAATACCGTTATGGCAACGCCCTCTTCTGCTGTTCTTATAATATACTGAAAGTTTACAATAATCGCGAAAAATAATCCAAACAGGAAGATACATGCTGACATCGTCGCAATGGATGCGAGAGAAAACATCTTGTTTCTCCAGATATTCTTAACTCCCTGTTTTCCAACGTATCCTAATGTACTAATCCTCATCTATATACCCACCTTTTTGTTCATCACTAACGATTACGCCCTGTTTCATCGTAATAACGCGTTCGTTCATCTCATTTACAATTTCCTGGTTATGTGTAACTACAAGAACGGTTGTCCCTCTCTCGTTCGCCTCCTTCAGAAGACTCATAATCTCCCAGGAATTTGTGGGATCCAGGTTTCCGGTGGGCTCATCGGCCAGCAGAATGGCAGGCTCATTGACAATAGCTCTTGCGATTGCAACACGCTGCTGCTCACCTCCGGACAACTCTTTCGGAAATGATTTGTATTTCTGCGCAAGCCCTACCAGAGAAAGCGCCGCCGGCACTTTCTTCTTGATCACTCTGGTTGGCGTCTCTGTTACGCGGAGTGCAAAAGCTATATTTTCATAAATATTTCTGTCTTTCAGCAGTCTGAAGTCCTGAAAGACAACGCCTAAACCTCTTCTGTATTTTGCAATATTCCGGCGTTTCATCCGGTTCAGGTTCTGTCCGTTTACAATAATCGTACCCTCTGTCGGATTTAACTCCTTCATTATCAGACGGATCAGAGTGGATTTTCCCGATCCGCTGTCTCCGACGATGAAAACGAACTCTCCCCGTTCAATTTTCACGGACACTCCGTTCAGGGCAGCATGACCCTTGGAGTATTCCTTCGTCACATTTCTTAATTCAATCATATGTTCCTCCTAATTATTCATACTCCTGCGTATTTACAGGCTCTCTGCGGCCTGCTCTTCCGCTGTCCCGCCATGCAGGCACGATCCCGGAGCTTCCCGCTCCATGATGTCCGGCTTTCTGCCCTGTGCAGGTTACGGATCAGCACATGACTTAACAGGAATCAATACTCCTGTGATTCCATGTATTTCATGTATTTTACTACCATAAGGGCGATCTTGAATGTAATTGCATCCTCAAATACACGAAGATCCAGCCCTGTGCTTTTCTGAAGCTTGTCCAGTCTGTACACAAGAGTATTCCTGTGAATATAGAGCTGCCTGGATGTCTCCGACACATTGAGGCTGTTCTCAAAGAATTTATTAATGGTTGTCAGCGTCTCTTCGTCAAAGTCATCCGGAGATTTTCCCTCAAAAATCTCTTTGATAAACATCTTGCACAGCGGAATCGGGAGCTGATAGATCAGACGTCCGATTCCAAGTGTTGTAAACGCCACTATATCTTTGTCGTCAAAGAAAATCTTACCCACATCAAGGGCCAGCTTGGCCTCTTTGTAGGATTTGGAAACTTCTTTAATATCATTGACGATGGTTCCGTAGGCAATCCGGATCTGCTCCTCTCCTCCCTCACTGCGGAGCGTATCCAGCATATCTCTGGCCATCTTCTCAAGTTCCCGGTTTCCGTCCTTCTCGGTAAGTTCCTTTACAACAATGATATTTTTCTCGTCTACGGCTGTAATAAAATCTTTTGACTTTCCTCCGAGAAGCCCTCTCACATTCTCAAGGGCGGCATTATCCTTTTCGTGCGATGTTTCAATAATAAAGATAACACGTTTTACTTCTGTGTCAATATGTAATTTTTTTGCGCGGTTATAAATATCCACAAGGAGCAGATTGTCCAGCAGAAGATTTTTGATAAAATTATCTTTGTCAAAGCGCTCCTTGTAAGCGACCAGAAGGCTCTGAATCTGAAATGCTGCAATCTTTCCCAGCATGTACACATCTTCACTCTCCCCGTCTGCAAGGAGTACATATTCCAGTCTCTGTTCATCAAAAATTTTAAAAAACTGGCATCCCTGAATCACCTGGCTGTCCGCCGGCGACTCTACAAATGACAGCACTGCCTCACTGTAGTCATTTTCCGCATCAAATGTAGCCGCAAGCTCCTTCCCCTCTGTATCAAGGACACAGAAATCAATACGGGAAATTCCCTTCAGTCCTTCTATGGTATTCTGCAGTATCTGATTTGAAATCATACCTTTTCTCCTCCACTCATCCGGGTATTCTCATGTACATTTTTCACAAATTTTTACCCTCAAAAACATTTCCGTTCACATGCTCATGTATTATATTAATGCAAAACAGCAAAAAAAGAAAGAGGAAATCCATCATTTTTATGCATTTCCTCAAATCTTTTACAAAAAATTCACAACTTCTGCAATTATACATAGTTCACAAAACAATGTGCCCGCATCATCGGGTCTACTCCTCCCTGTTCTGACGCTCAACTCTGTACCAGAACAGCTTTTTCAGCAGAAAATGTCTGACTCTGCCCGACGGCCCTCTGTTTGTGTACTGCTGTGCAAATGCCGCGCCGCAGCCCAGCCAGACTCTTACATCAAGGAGCGCCCGGTTTCTGGATACAAATTCTTCCTGGTAGGGAGTATGCAGTACGGAAAGGATACAGTCCGTCTCCGTCCCGTTAATGTCGTTGATCACATTTTCCTCCCTTGCCTCCTGCGGATCCAGAACAGAATGTCCGCTGATCCGGATCCCCCGGTTCCTTTTCCGGAGTATCTCCTCTGTCATCAGGTATTCCTCTTCTGACTGAGCAAGCACATAAATATTTTTCCGTTTTTTCTCAAGATACTTGATGAACAGCTTAAGAAAAGTACCCTCTTCCGCCTCCTTCAGCTTCGTCCTGTCACTGATGTCGGCAGCTTTCAGTATCTCTGCTTCTCCCGGAATCAGCATCCCCATTTCCGCGGTCAGATTTCTCCACTGGGCATTATCCTGATATTCCATCAAAGCATTCATAGATATAATCTCTATCACATCAAGAGATTCACTGTCAAGAAACTGTATAGCCTGTATCATGGCGTCTTTGGCCGTAATACAGTCCAGATCCAGATCCAGTATATTTATCTTTTCTTCCATAATAAATCACCCATAACATTCTCTGGCTGTACAATTGTACCAAAGACAACGGGTTTTGTAAAGACATCATCAGGCATCCTTCCCTGCCCTTTTTCTTTTTGTAACCATACCGCCGATTCTTCCCGTTTCCTTCGAAGTCAGAGATTTCCAGCCCTGTTCCAGGACCTTGTCAAGCAGTCCCAGTTCCGCCGCAATCTCATATTTCGCCATCTCCTCCGGCTCCAGATTATTCAGATCAATCTTCTTTTCTTTCTTTCTCGCCACAGTACCCCTTCTTTCCGTTTTTCAGGAGTATTGCCGGAAAGTTGTCAGAATATTCACCTAAAAGGGGACAGACCCCTTTGCAAAAGGGTCTGTCCCCTTTTAGCAGACTTATCAGAAAAGTCTGTCAAATCTTTCCATTGCTTCTTTTGTTTTTTCGTGTGTTCCGAAGGATGTGAGACGGAAATGATATTTTCCATTTACGCCGAATCCGGCTCCCGGTGTTCCTACTACCTGAATGTTTTCAAGCAGATAGTCGAAGAGTTCCCAGGACTCCATTCCGTTGGGGCATTTGAACCAGATATACGGGGAGTTTACGCCTCCGGTAAAGGGGATGTTCTTTTTCTTCAGTGTTTCTGCAATTACGCGGGCGTTTTCCATATAGTAGGAAATGTTCTCCATGCACTCCTTCATGCCCTGCTCAGTTAATACCTGAGCCGCCGCATACTGAATGATGTACGGAGTCCCGTTGAATTTTGTAGACTGTCTTCTGTTCCACATATCATGAAGGCTCATCTGCCGTCCGTCAGATGCGGCAAATACCAGTTCTTTCGGAACAATCGTATAGGAGAAACGGGTTCCGGTAAATCCTGCTGTCTTGGACAGGGAGCAGAATTCTATGGCGCATTTTTCCGCGCCCTCTACCTGGTAAATGCTGCGGGGCAGCTCCGGTTCGGATACAAATGCCTCATATGCGGAATCAAACAGAATCACTGCTTCGTTTGCAAGAGCATAGTCTACCCACGCCTTCAGCTGCTCTTTGCTGTAACATGCGCCGGTAGGATTATTGGGGGAACACAGATAAATGATATCCGCTTTTACGGAGTCATCCGGCATCGGAAGGAAATTATTCTCCTCTGTTCCATTCATATATATGATCTTTTTTCCGTCCATGGTATTGGTATCCACATATACCGGATACACCGGATCCGGCACAAGAATTACATTGTCCTTTGCAAACAGCTCTGTAATATTTCCGGTATCGCTCTTTGCTCCGTCTGAGATAAATACCGCATCCGGATCCACACTCACGCCGTTTCTTTTATAATAATCCGCCACTGCTTCCCGGACGAAAGCATATCCCTGCTCCGGTCCGTATCCTTTGAAAGTTTCGGATACTGCCTGCTCATCCACTGCCTTGTGAAGCCCTTCTATGGCGCTCTTTGTCAGCGGGCGGGTCACATCGCCGATTCCCAGACGGATAATATTTCCGGCTTTATCCGGATGGTTTTCTTCATACACTTTCACACGGCGGGCAATCTCCGCAAAAAGGTAGCTGTCCTGTACGTTCAGATAATTTTCATTTAATTTTGGCATATTCTTCTTCCTTTCTGTCCGGCTTCGGAACACTCCGTCGCCAGATTTATTTTTCTTCATGGCCCGGATAACTCCGGTGCCGTTTATACATGAGAAAAAAGCGGGACGTCCCTGCCGCGCCGCGCCATTGCGGCAGTGCAGGACCCGGAGGGCCCGCTCTTTTTATCTGCATCACTATATTAGCAGAAACTCTCCGATTTTTAAAGCGTCTGGCGCGAATTCTTTCAGGAAAATAGAATCCCGGCGGAATCCTTCTCCTCCCGCCCTATACCTGAAGCAGCCTTACCGCAATGGCTGCCACAATCACGCAGTGCGCCACGAACATCACCGGCACGCCCACTACAAATTTTGCTTTCTTTGTTTTATGCCGGAACATCAGCATAGCCGCAAGCGCTCCCAGGGAGCCCCCTGCCAGCGTCAGAAGAAGCAGTGTCCGCTCCGGAATCCGCCACTTGCCTGCCCGGGCTCTTCCTTTGTCCAGTCCATATGCAACCCATGTCGCAAAATTAATCGCTGCCAGATAATATCCAAGAAATCTCATACTGCAATCTCCTTTCTCAGAGTAAAGGAATAAATGATCTTCTCCTTCACATGTTTCTCTGTAAGCTGTTCCAGTGCCTGGGCGTAATAGTCCAGCTGGGCATGGTACTTTTCTTTCAGTTCGTCTGCTGCGCGCACCTGATCGGTTTTATAATCCAGAACCACCAGACCATCCGGCTCTTCAAAATACACATCAATAATTCCCTGAACCAATATCGTTTCTCCGGACCGGTCCTCAGGATAGATTTCTTCAGAGGGCACCCCCAGAACGAAGGGCTGCTCCCGGTACAGTTTCCCCTGCGCCGCTGCCCGCGCCATACGCCGCCCGCTTTCACAGTTCAGGAAATGCAGGATATCTCCGGTCCGGATGCAGTCCGCCATCTCCCCGGTCAGTTTTCCCGCAGCTTTGTTCTCTCTGATAACCTGCGCCAGCAGCCCGTCATCATAGTTTTCTGTAAAATCAAGCAGTTCCAGAAGTTTATGATAGGCGCTTCCCCTGGAGGCTCCGGTCAGCGTCTCCTCCTCTGTCAGGAAACGGGGAATCAGAGGAACAACCTCCGGCTCCTGGTACATCTCCTCCCCGGCTTCTTCCTGAAGCGAAGTCCGTTTCTTCAGCTCAGACACCGTAAACTTCAGTTTCATCTGTCCTTCCGCTTCCCAGGGATAGACATACTCCATCTGGCTTTTCAGCCGTTCTGCGTACTCCGGCGCGTGACGCCTGGTGCAGTCCCAGTGTTCCAGCGTATCCCTGGCCAGCACATCTGCCGTATGCTCCGCTTCCTTTTCACACTGCAGATCTTCCGCCGTAAAAAGGCGCACCTCTACCGGACAGTCCCGGCGGATCCTCCCGTCCTTTCCGGAAAATACGGCCGGTATGATCCAGTCCAGACAGGTTTTTGCCTCTTCCAGACGGTAAAGTTCCATCTGCCCCGGTCTTCCTTCTTCTTCGGCCCTGTTTTCTCCGTTTTCCGCTTCCCGGATTCTCTCCTCCAGATTCTCCGACACATCACATACACCGGTAAGAATCATTTTTTCTTTCGCTCTTGTGACCGCCACATAAAGCACACGCATCTCTTCAGCCAGACTTTCCAGAGCAGCTTCTTCCTGTATCATCTTTTTCAGAAACGTAGGCGCCTTTGTCCGCTGTTCCAGATCTACAACATCCAGTCCGGCCCCCAGCTCCGGATGAAGGATTACACTGCCACGCACATCCTGCATGTTAAATGCTTTGCCCATGCCTGCCGCGAATACAATAGGGAACTCCAGCCCCTTGCTTTTATGAATACTCATAATCCGGACCGTGTCCGCCTGCTCATCCAGAATTCCTGCTTCCCCGTAGTCCACGTCATATTTCCGGAGCTGTTCAATATAGCGGATAAAGTTAAACAGCCCTTTATAACTTGTTCCTTCAAACGCCGCAGCCTTTTCCACCAGCATTTCCACATTCGCCTGCCGCTGGGCGCCGCCGGGCATGGCGCTGATATAGGTTCCGTAGCCGGTCCGGTCTATAATCTCAGCCAGCAGTTCATGGATCGGCGTATAAGGCACTTTCCTGCGGAAATATGCTATCTGTCCGTAAAACGACTCCAGCTTTTCCCGGGTCTTTCCCTCTTCCTCCGGAAGATCTTCCGTCTCCGCGTACCGTACGTACGCCTCATAAAAAGGAAGCTCCGGGAAAGCCAGCCGGATCCGGGCCAGTTCCTGTACGTCAAGTCCTCCGAAGGGGGAGGTAAGCACTGCGGCCAGGGGTAGATCCTGCCTGGCATTATCCAGAATCCGCAGATAATCCATCAGTACGCTTACTTCATAAGTCTCAAAATACCCTTCCCGGCTCACCGAATAAGCCGGAATCCCTTCTTCCGCCAGCACAGAGGAAAAGCTCTCCGCCCATCCCTTTATGCTCCGTGTAAGAATCACAATATCCCGGTACCGGACCCGTCTGCAGGTGCCCTCGGCCCGGTCATATACCATTCCGCTGTCTGTCAGTTCCCTGATCCGGCGGGCAATCATCCGTGCTTCTGCTTTTTTCGCGTCTCCGCCGCCCTCTGCAGTCCGCACGGCCGCCTCTTTCTTATCCATCAGAAGAAGCTCGGTCCGATAGGAAAATCCGCTGTCTGTATCTTCCGGTTTCTCCGGAAAATCCGCTCCCGGATAGAGGGCTGCATTCTCGTCATATTCAATTCCTCCGAAGCCCCGCTGCATGATCTGTTCAAACAGATAATTCGCACTGTCAAGCACCTCCGGACGGCTTCGGAAGTTCTTGTGAAGATCCACCCTCTGGCAGGCACTGTCTTCCAGCGTATAAGTATCATACTTTTCCATAAAAAGCTCCGGACGGGACAGGCGGAAACGGTAAATGCTCTGTTTTACATCCCCTACCATAAAGATATTATTCTGCCCTTTTTCCATCCGGGATACACTGGTAAGAATCGCCTCCTGAACCAGATTGCTGTCCTGGTACTCATCGATCATGACTTCTTCAAACCGTTCCTGGTACTCCTCCGCCACACGGGAAGGCGTCGTATGTCCGTCTTTTTCCTCCGTGAGAATAGAAAGGGCGAAGTGTTCCATATCGTTAAAGTCAATCATATTACGGCTTCTTTTCTTCTCGCCAAGCAGTTTTGAAAACTGTTTTACCAGGCCGGAAAGGGTTGCCATGGAGCCGGAAGCGTCTCTCATGTCTTCCGCCCATACCTGCCAGGGCGCATAGAAATACGCTGCCTGCAGCCCTTCTACAAGCTTTTTTGCCTGTTTCCGCAGTTTCTTTACCTCTTCCTTTTTCTCCGGCGATACCGTCTCATCCCTTTTCGTGGACAGCCTTTTCCATGCAAAGCCGTTCACCGCATCATACATAGCTTCAAAATCTTCTGCTTTTATAATCCTGTCCAGATATTTCCGGTCCGATTCGATCATGTCCGCGTACATATAAGGGCCGTCCGGTTCCTCGCAGATCTTCAGCGCACGGTCCAGGATGCCGCCGATATCTTTCCCCCTCCGTCGTACCCGCAGTTCCGCATTTTTCACAAACCCGGAAGACAGCATGTCCTCCGACTTATATGCCATGACGCAGGAATCCAGCCATTTCCCGGGACAGGGATAACTGCAGGAAAATTCATACAGTTTCAGAATCAGTTCCTCAATCCGCCGGTCATTTTTCCCCCTGCCGAATTTTTCTGTAAATTCGAGAAATTCTTCGTCTCCCTTTTCATAGCATTCTTCCAGCAGTTCATCCAGGACATCCTGCTTAAGCAGCTTCAGCTCGCCTTCTTCCACAATGCGGAACCCCGGATCTATTCCGATCACATGAAAATGGTCCCTGATAACAGAAAGGCAGAAGCTGTGAATTGTTGTAATGGGAGCCGTATGAATCAGTGCAGCCTGCTGCTCCAGCCTGGCATCTCCCGGCCGCTGTTCCAGCTGCTTTTCAATAGCGGCGGCAATCCTCTCTTTCATCTCGGAGGCCGCTGCTTCCGTATATGTTACAATAAGCATCCGGTCCACATCTACCGGTTCCCTTTCATCCGTTATTCTCTGAATGATACGTTCCACCAGTACTGCAGTCTTTCCCGAGCCAGCCGCCGCAGACACCAGAATATTCCGGTTCCTCAGATCAATGACTTTCTGCTGTTCCGCTGTCCACATGGTAGCCATTTCCCGTCGCCTCCTTTTTCTCTGTCTTTCTTCCGTCCTCCCCGGGATCCTCCCCGTTGTCTTCTCCGGCACTTTCCCCCGGACCTCCTGTTTTAAGACGCATCTTCACCACTGCCTCCTCCAGGGAATACTTCTCCAGCTGCCTGTACCGGCATCCGTCGATCCTTGGATCAAAACCGCAGATATCTCTGCATTCACAGTGGTCGCATCCTGTCGCGCCATTCAGCTCATAAGGTTCCGCCTGTACCTCTCCCTCATACATTTTTTCCTTCAGTTCCTTCTCCATGATCTTTGTGTATGCCAGCATAGTACGGAACTCTCCGGGACTAAGCACGCGGGACGCCTTACTCAGCGACCCGTCCTTATTTCTGCCCATCGGGAAACGGACGGAAGTGCCTGACAAATCGTGTTCCAGATGATCCACTACCTGCTCATCCCCATTTACAAGTCCGTCCAGGCGCAGTTCCTTCAGCAGGCTGTTTTCAACCTCTTCTTCTGTATCGGCCCTGTTTACAAAGGGATCCTGTATACGGTAGTAGAAGATTCCTGCAGGACAGATCTCCCGGTCCGGATGTTTCTTTTCTTCAATTTCCATCGCCGCATTGAGATACACCGGAAGCTGAATCTGCAGGCCGTGGTAAAAGGCAGTAATATCAAAGCTTTTCAGTCCCGTCTTATAATCCGTCACCTTCACATACACTCTGTCTTCATCTTCACAGGTATCAATCCGGTCAATCTTTCCGCTTCCGAATTTCAGCTCGTAGCCGCTGGGTACAAAATCCCCCTTTTCCAGCTGCCGGGTCAGCGCCCACACAGACCGGCGGATCAGCCGCTTTATCCGGTGAATCATATACTCATTCCGCGCGGAACTGTAGAGCACTGTGTTCCCGTAATCCACAATACTCTCTTCCACACTTTCCTCAATCAGCTCATCTCTTTTTTCTTCCGTCATCTCCACCCAGCTCAGTTTCTCCCGGTCAGCCTTCCTTGAAAAACGCTCCAGCGCCTGGTGGGCAATATTTCCCAGATCCAGCGCCTCAAATCCATACTCTTCCCGGTCTGAAAGTTTCAGGCCGTACCGAAGAAAATGGGCGCAGGCACAGGCGGCAAACTGCTCCAGTCTGGTCACGCTGATCCGGTCCGGTTCCGGATAAAGCTGTTTTGCCGCTTCCGGTTCCAGAGGCTGTTTATTGTTTCTCATAAATCCCGCACGGATAATCCGTCGAAGACCGGGAACACATTCCTTATCTGACGCATACCAGGTATAGAGTTCTTTCCACTCCCTGCTGACGCCATACTGTCTGTCCCGTACGCCCTGCGCCAGCCACTGCACTCCTGTTCTGGGGGTAACTTCCCGCTCCGGCATGGCCTTTTTCTCTTCGTCCTGCACACGGATACCGGGGAACAGCCGCCGGATATCCTGGACCAGATAGGCAGGTCTTATGGTTTTCCCTTCTCCGGATACCCTGGACCAGGATACAGACAGATACTCTGCCGGCTTTGTCAGATTCAGATACAGATAAAATTTCTGAATATAAATCTGCTCTTTTGCCCCCGGAGACAATGCAATCTTCTCCGCCCGGAACTGATCTCTGTCCCGCTCTGACAGAAGCCCCCGGCTTCCCGCATTTCCCGGTAGCAGCGTGTCATTTGCTCCTACAAAAAACAAGGCCCGGATATTTTTGATCCTGGTACGTTCCACATCTCCGATCACAAGCTGATCCAGACTGGGGGGAATCACGCCTACTTTTGCTTCCTCCAGCCCTGCATCCAGAAGCTCGCAGTATTCCTTCAGCGAGATCTGTTCTTCACCCAAAAGCTCTACAAATTTATCAAACAGATCCATAACAATCCGGTATACCTGGGCATACTCTTTTGCCAGCGCCAGTTCGCCCTGATTCTGAAAATCCAGTTCCATCTTTTTCAGCTTTTCCTGCAGTTTTTCCTGTACAAGGTACTCATAAACCGCCAGCGTCACATCTCTTACCGTCTTTTTCCGCTGTTTCAAAATGCCCATAAGCCCGGCTGTCTTTTCCACAAAAAGCACCCGCAGATGGTTGAGTTTTCCCAGTTCTTCCTCATCCGTATTCCCGGTACGGCGCACCCAGGCCTGCTGCCATTTTCTGTATCCCTTAATGCCCAGAGCCAGGCAGTAATTTTCCAGCCGGTCCACTTCATCACAGTCAAAACCGCACAGGCCGGTCCGCAGATGCCGGAAGACACTCTCATAAGTAAAATTCTGTTCCGCCATCTCCAGGAGACTCCGCAGATACTCCACAAAGGCGTTCAGCAGGATACTCTTTTTGTGATCCATAAAAACAGGGATATCATACAGTCCGCACGCCTTCTCCAGGGCATCCGCATATACATCCATATCCGGTGCAATCACTGCAATCTCCCGGTACCGCATTCCCTTCTCCCGTACCAGCCGGCGGATACTCTCTGCCACATACCGGGCCTCTCCCCTGGGATTTCCCGCCTCGTGAAGGGTAACCGCATCCTGCTCACTCTCAAACGTTTTTCCCGAATACCGGAACAGTTCCGACTCCAGAAAGGCCATTCCCGGATTCTTCTGAAACCGGCGTACCGGTTTTCCATAAAGGTACACCGGATCCTCTGTCTGCGCTCCCGCCTCCCGGGCTGTTTTCATCAGTGAAACGGTCATCTGCTTGCTCAAGGCAAACATCTGGTAAGGATGGTGGCAGACAAAAGGATCTTCCCGTTCATCCATCTCCACCGTAATCATCACTTTTTCGCACACTTTCAGAAGTTCACCCATAAGACGGTTCTGCACCGGTGTGAATCCGGTGAATCCGTCCAGCGCCACAACGCTTCCCCGCAGAATTTCCGAGGACGGCACGGCATCACTGAGCACATCCAGCATTTCTTCTTTTGTAATATATTTCCGGCTCAGATACTCTTCAAATTTTTCATAAACCTTCCGGATATCTTTCAGTTTATAATACAGATAACTTTCCGGATTCAGGGTATCCATAAATTCATCCAGACGTTCAAATCCGATCCCGTACTGGGTAAATTCCGAAATCACCGACTTTACCTCACTGATATAACCCTGTTTCTTCAGATTTCCTTTCAGTACTGTAAGTTCTTCTTCACATGCTCCGGCAACCCTCCGGAGCACCAGATTCTTCCCTTCATCGTCAAGCACGGTCCGGTTATCCTCTCCCAGCTCCTCAAAAACCCGGTGAGCCAGTCTGCCGAAACTCAGAACATCCACATTCATGATCCCGCCTCTGGGATGAGCCATACACAGATCTTTCTGCGTCTGCATAGTAAACTGCTCCGGGACAAGAACAAGATAATTTTTGTCCGGGTGCCGCACTGCTTCTTCCACAATATAATGGTATAAGTAATAGGATTTTCCGCTGCCGGAATTTCCGAAAATAAACTGTAAGGACATATCTTCCTCCCATCTGCCTGTTTTCTGCCGCTTTGTCCTGCGTAACGTTCAAAAAAATTTCTGCAAATCACATGCTATCATTATACTATCCGGAAAATAAACGGACAACCCGCAAATGTTCCGCTGCCGGTTCCCTTTATCTTCTGGAACAGCACGCATTTGACAGAACCTGTGTTCTGTCCTTATAATTAATAAATGCGGGGAAATAAAAATTCAGGTTATTAAAGAAGAAAGAGAGGAATATACTATGCAATGTCCAAACTGCGGCACTGAAGTAACCGGAAAATTCTGCCCTAACTGCGGGCAGCCGATGCCTGAAAATGCATCATACACTAACGCTCCTTACGAGGGTCCTTCCCAGGAAACCGGCGGAAGTTATACAGGGAGCGCTCCTCAGCCGGATCCATATACCGCCCGGTATTACGGACCCATGGAAACGTATCCTGTCCGTATTCCGCCGGAATACACGCCGATCTCCATGTGGGGATACTTCGGCTATCAGATTCTGTTTGCTATTCCGCTGATCGGATTTATCTTTCTGATTGTCTTCGCTCTTGGCGGGACCCGGAATATCAATCTGAGAAACTATGCCAGATCATACTTCTGTCTGCTGATCATACTCATTGTGCTTATTCTGGTTGTGTTATCCCTTACGGCAGGTTTTGCAGGTCTGTCAGGTATAATGAATCACTGATCATTATTTGTGATTTTGTCACAGAAAACTTCCTGTTATATGCTATACTAAAGATATCCCGAAAGGGAAATGATAGAATTATTCAGAAATTACCTGATTGTTTAAAGGAGGATCAATTATGGCAGTAATTAAATTAACAAAGGATAATTTTGACCAGGAGGTTATGCAGTCTGACAAACCGGTTCTTATCGATTTCTACGCAGACTGGTGCGGCCCCTGTAAAATGATGGGCCCGGTTGTAGAAGAAGTTTCAAATGAAATGCCTGAGATAAAAGTATGCAAGATCAATATTGATGAAGAGATGGATCTGGCGCAGAGATACGGCGTAATGAGCATCCCCACATTCATCTCTTTCAACGGCGGAGAGATCAAAGGCAAACAGATCGGAGCAGTGCCGAAAAGCGCGCTGGTAGAGCTGGTTAAATAACTTCGGATTTACCGAAATGAACTTAGATTAAGAAATAACGGAAAATATTCGGAAATTCTGAATAGAATCGGGCGGAGATATGGGATGTGGGATCCTTATTCCGTTCCGGAATCTGAGAAAAATAAAG
>USFD01000074.1 GCA_900553885.1 uncultured Ruminococcus sp. | reverse complement strand
GCTTCTTATCAAAGAAGATTTTTCCCTATAGACACAGAAATTTTTACGCCCTCTTTGAGGCAGATGTATAGTAGCGGATCACATTATTTCCCTAATCCACTCCGCAGCCCCCACACTCTGCACTGCCTTCGCCCCGCACGCATTGGCAAACTCCGCACATTCCTTCAGGCTTTTCCCCTCCGACAGCGCGTAGACAAACCCGGCGGCAAAGCTGTCTCCCGCTCCGGTTGTATCCACACACTCCACGCCGCTTACAGCCGGAATCCGGCCGGACATCTCGCCGCTTCTTATATAACAGCCGTTTCTTCCGCATTTAACCACCACATGGTTCACTCCTGTTTTCCACAGAGACTCCGCCGCTTCCTCCACCGTATCCCTGCCGGTCAGCAGCATTGCCTCTTCCGCGTTCGGGAACAGATAATCTACATATCTCAGTGCAGGGGCCATCTCTTCCACGGTTTCATGATTCTTCCTTTTGGTCATATCCGCGCATACGATTTTCCCCTGGCTTTTTGCCTGCCGGAAGATCTGTTCCAGTTCCGCCGCACCGATCTCCGGAAACACAAAAATGCTGGCAAAGCACACAATCTGAGCCTCCTCGTCAAAAGGCATATGAATGTCCTCAAGGGTCAGACTGCGGAGCGTCCCCCTGGGATTGGTCAGAAAATGACGCTCTCCCGACTTATCAATCAGAACCACATTAATTCCTGTCGGCACTGCTTCTCTTACACAGTCTTGCGGAAGTTCGATTCCCATATCTTTACAGCAGTCCCGGACAAATTTCCCTGCTCTGTCACTGCCGGTTACTGTCTCAAGACGTACCCGTTTCCCCAGCCCGGCAAGAACAAGGGCTTCGTTGAGCGCATCCGCCCCGGCAGACATACGGATCTCCTCTGCAGCATATGAACCGGTCTGAAATACTTCCGCCTCCGCCGGACGTACCAGAATATCTATAATTGCCGCTCCTATGACAATAATCTGTGAAGACTCTTTCTGCATCTGTTTCCCTCCATTTCGTCAGACATCTGTATCTGTTATCTATTCTGTTCTATTTTCCGTTATTTTTCAACTGAAACCTTCCGGTCCGGCCAGCTGTTGTCTGTCTCCGACACTTGTGGATTATCCGGACAGAAAAAATGTGCGGTTCTGCTCTGAGTTCCTTCTCTCAGCGCACAACCGCACATCTCTTATCTCTGCCGGATCTCATCCCCGGCCGTTCTTATTCTCTTTATGAATTCTTCATCACAACACTCTCTACTACGTCCGCCACGTGCTCGCAGGCATCCGCGCATCTCTCAAGGTAAATATAGATCTCTCTCCATGCAATAATATGGATCGGATCTTTTGACTCTGTATACAGCTTTCTCATGCTTGTCATAAAAAGCTTGTCCTCCGCTTCCTCAAGATCGTTAATTCGAATGATTACCTTCTTCAGATTTTTGGAACGTCTGAAATCAGCGAACTCCTGCAGCAGCTCCCGTACCGCCTCACAGCACTGTACTACCACATCCATCATAGCCAGTGCATCCGCGCCAATTGTACGGACATTGTTCATATAGACACGCAGCAGAACGTCCTCCACTTTATCTGTCACATTATCAATGTTCTGGCTCAGAGAAACAATATCCTCCCGCTCAATAGGCGGAATAAACTCCTTTGCCAGATGATCCATAATATCATGTTTCTTTTCGTCCGCATTGTGCTCGATTTCATGGAGTTTTTCAAGCTGTGTCTCAAGTTCCTCCGGCTTAAAGTCTTCAAGAACACGTTTCAGCAGCTGAGCCGCTCTGCAGGCCTCCTCTGCACATGCTGTAAAGGTATTAAAATAATATGCATCCTGTTTCTTTCCCATTTTTCATTCCTCCTGTACCGTCCTGCAAAAAATTTTTTCCCAGTCCGGTTCCTGTTTTGATTTTTATAGTTCTCCTGTCCGTTCAGTCAAACGGATATCCGCAAATCGATCCGGTTAAAATACTGCCAGGAACAGTTTTGCTATTACAAAACTGATCAGTCCGCAGCCCGGAAATGTAAATATCCAGGTCAGCATCATATCTTTTACAATACCGAAATTAATCGCTGAAAGCCGCTTTACCGCTCCCACACCCATGATCGCGCTTGTCTTTGTATGTGTGGTAGACACCGGAATACCGAATGTACTGGAAAGCAGCAGGCAGAACGCGCCGGCCAGATCTGCCGAAAATCCCTGAAACTTTTCCAGCTTTACCATATCCATACCTACAGACTTGATAATCTTTTCTCCGCCTACACTTGTTCCAACGCCCATAACCACACTGCAGAGCAGCATCAGCCAGACCGGAATAGTCATACCGTTTACGCTGCTCTGGCCGTTGCAGAATGCAATACCCAGAAACAGGACACCGATAAATTTCTGACCGTCCTGCGCGCCGTGCATAAAACTCATAAATGCAGCGCCGAAAATCTGAGCGCCTTTAAAAAATCCATCTGTCTTACGCTTATCCATTGCCGCACAGATGATGGAAAGAATCTTGCAGATAATCCATCCGGTGAAAAATCCCAGCGCCAGACTTAATACCAGTCCGTAAAGCACCTTCACCCATTCATTAAAATTAATACCGCCGATACCGCCCTGCACGGCAATCGCCGCTCCCGAAAGTCCGGCAATCAGGCTGTGGCTCTCACTGGTCGGAATCCCGAATACAGACGCCGCCACACTGTACACCACTATGGAAAACAACGCCGCACACAATGCAACCAGCGCCATGTCCGTCTCGCCGCCGAAATCCACCATATTACTGATCGTCGACGCAACAGAACTGTTAATATGCGTCATAACCAGAACGCCCAGGAAATTAAACACCGCGCTCATCCAGATCGCGGAACGGACCTTCATGCACCTCGTCGCAATACATGTGGCAATCGCATTTGGCGCATCCGTCCACCCGTTTACAAAGATAACCCCCAGGGTAAGCAACACCGTGATTGTCAGGATAGGATTTGATAATACCTCCTGAAAAAAACCCGAAAATGAAACATCCATAAAGCTGCCTCTCTTTCTCTTCCTTTGCATATCTTCTTTTTTAACTGCCATGTAAGCTATCTTTACACAAAAAAAGACAGGGAAAAACAAAAAATTCTGCCCGCAGTATTATGCTGCATTTGCACTCAATATTATTTGTCTTCCTCCTGTCATTTATTTTACATGGTTTTAACACAAAAATAACATTGCTGAAGTAAGTTGTCAATATTATATTTTTTTCTCCGTCAAGACCTTAGCGGTTTTTTTATATGCTTCCGGGTCCTTTATGCCATACCGAGCATACTAAGCGTACGTCCGTCCTCCCTGCCCTGAAAATACTTATCAAGCACCTGCGCAAAGACTTTTTCTTCCGGGCTTGTCCTTTTAAAAAGCGTCATTGAGGATCTCAGCTTTCTGGCATCCACTGTTCCGAAAATCTCCTCCGCACTTTTCCCCTGACAGGAAAGCAGTGCGGTTGATATCTCAATCAATCTCCCTCTCAGAACCGGATCGGCCATATATTCTTCCGCTTCCTCCAGGCCGTCTATCCCGTAATACTGAGAAGTCCGGCTCCAGCCCAGACCTTTGAGCTGCGGAAATATATACCACATCCAATGCCCCGTCTTTCTGCCTTTTTTTATCTCCTGCAAAGCGCTTTGATAACTCATCTCCTGAGCTTTCATAAATCTGTCTACCATATATTTTCCTTTCTGTTTCATGAAACCAAAACTTCTTCCCATTATTTCTCTGGTTCTGATTTTACCAGTTATATTATAGTTTATCAAAAGAATCCAAAATAATTGGCAGTCTGGTGCAAACTGCCGCACGACTGCCAAATATGCATGTTATATTTTCAGAATATTCTGTATTTATAAATTCTTTTATATTTTTATCAGATTTCCTGTTGACATTTTTCATTTTGTGAGTTATTATAATTACATCAAAAGAAAAGAGGTACAGTCCAATGGGAACGTAAATGAATCACATCAGAAAACACTATTTTTCATAAATAGTTTCAGATAGATAAGAAAATTAAATAAGGAGGTAAGGCCAATGGATGTAATGAGCTGAAAATCCACTGTTCGCAGGAGAAACGGAACAGTGGATTTTTATTGCGCTTTTTTATTCTGATTCTGAATATTTTCTTCCGGATAGGATTCCAGCAGTTCTTTCAGATATCCGATATACTGCTTTTTCACAGCCTCGGGAGCGGCGATCCGGACTTTCTTTCCAAGGCCGGCCGCCCAGCCGAAAAACTGCGGGCTCACCGCCACCGGCACATTCACCTTAAAATGCCCGCTGTCAGCAGGAATCAGCATGATATCGCTGCCGAACCGGTCTATAATAACTCCGGCCATATCATTACCGCAGATGAGAGTTACATTTTCTTCTTTTCCCCCGAACATGGAAAATGTCTTTTTCGCGAACGCGGCCAGATCAAAATTCTGAAAGCTCTGTCCACCCTGCCTTTTCTCCTCCAGGACCTTCATATCCTTCATTTTATCAACTCTGTAATGTTTGATAAGATCCGCTGACTCATCATAGCCGATCAGATAATAATTCTGATTATCCCATGTCAGCGCCCAGGGACTTACTTTATATAATTCTCCATTCTTCTTTAACTTCAGAACCTTCTGAACCGTCCACTCTCCATAATGAAACGCAATCTGTCTGTCGTTCAGAATCGCCGTATGTATCTGGTCTACATTGTAATATACAGTCTCATTTCCTGTCTTTGCGCGGTTATAGATAAATACATTTCTCTGCAGCTGCTTTGCCTCATTCTCACTGCACAGACTCTCCAGCTTGCCGATCAGCTCCTGTGATTTCTTCCTGCTGATAAATTTTGACGCCTGCACAGCGTCCACAAGAAGCTTCAGTTCAGGTAACTCAAATTCCCTGCTTCCGATATAATAGCCCCCGTTGGTTCCCTTTGACTGCAGAATGTCGATCCCGGCCTCCCGCAGCGTATCAATATCGCTGTAAACCGTCTTCCGGTCCGCGGACATTCCATAGCCATGAAGCAGCCTGTCAAGATCCGCCGCCGAGAGCGTATGTGCCTCATCCGTCTTTTCCATAAGAATTTTTAAAATATAAAGAAGTCTTAATTTTACAGCCGAAACTGCCATTTTTCCAATCACCGCCTGAACAGAGTGTTCTCTTTTCTTTTGAACAGCTCTTTTGTATCTGTGGTGATTATAGCATATTCCGGCAGATCCGTATAAAAAAAGTATTTCCGGATTTTCTTCCGGCTCCGGCTGTTACTCTTCCTCCATAAAATCTCTGTAATCCGACTCATCTGCAAAAAGAAGATATTCTCCATTTACATATCCCATATAACCTTCACCGACAAAATATCCTTTCACAGCCAGACCCTCCTGTCTCTTTCTTAGTTTTCTTCAGTTTAACGGATTGGCTGTACAAAAGTTTCCACACTCACATGTTTTTACAGATTGCTTGTTATTTTCTTATGAATTTCCTATAATATAAAAACAGAAAAAAGGATTCTACCAGACTGTACTGAAGTATTCAGGAGTTATTCTGTTTTTATTTTTCATCAGGAAAGGAGCGTGTATTATGGGCAGAGGCGGAGGTTCACACGGCGGAGGAGGACACCTTGGCGGAAGATCTTTCGGCGGGCGGTCCGGCGGCGGAGGAACAGGACGAGGACCGGGCGGTCCGGGATTTGGCGGACCGGGGTTTGGCGGGCCCCCGCCGGGAGGCCCCTGGTTCGGCGGGCCGCGCAGAAGAGGTTTCCGTCCGGGATTTGGCGGAGGCTTTTACGGATGGGGCGGACCGCCCAGGAGAGTCGGATGTTCCACAGGCATCCTTGTAATCATTATACTTATTTTTATCTTCAGCTCATTTTTTTCCGGCAGAGAGTCCTCCCGGAATGAAACGGAAATCGCTGTTTCCCGCACGGAAAGAACGGCCGTCACGGGCACAGAAACATACAGTAAATGGTATCTGGATCAGCTGAATTTTATTGACCATGCCTCAGATCTTACTGACGGGCTGAAATATTTCTACTCCCATACCGGGATCCAGCCCTACGTGATGCTTCTGGACTACGATCCGTCTGTATGGGTGAACGGAAAATGGAGCGAGAATGCCGCTGAAAAATATCTTGCTCGGGTATACAAAGAAACATTTTCAGACAACGGGCACATGATTTTCGCTTATTTTGCATGTGAAAATGACTCGGAAGACATGGACGGAGAATTTTATATCTATTACGGATCCGCAGCCTACTCTGTGATGGATAAAGAAGCAGAAACCATATTCTGGAGTTATTTTGACCGGAATTACAATAATCTGGATCTGAGCATCGCGGAATTTATCGGTCAGACATTCCGGGAGACTGCGGATAATATTATGCACGTGGAGAACAGTGGAAACAGCGGACTGTTCAAAGCTATTACCATTTTTTCCGTAATCTGTGTTATTGTAATTATTATAGGAATTATTGTTGCAAAGAAGGCTGGCAGAACCGGGGATTCTTAATTCATCTCTCCCGGGCAGCCTTTCGGAAAGAATAAGGAGCAGACGCACTGAAATCAGTACGTCTGCTCCTCTGTATTTCCCTCAGGAATGTCTTACGATTCTTTTGTCCTTACTTCCTGAATCTCTTTTTCTCCCAGAGCACAAACAACAGCACTGCCGCCATCAGCATTCCGCCTGCCGGCAGAAGCAGATTTGTATTGTCTCCTGTCTGAACTGCAGCGTCTGTCTGATCTGCATCCTGTGATGAACCAGACGGTTTCTGCGTGTCTGAAGACTGACCCGGATCTGATGGTTTGCCCGGTTCAGAAGGCTCGGATGGTTCCGTCGGCTCAGACGGGTCAGAAGGTTCGGACGGTTCACCCGGCTCTTCTTTTTCAGCTACCGTTACCGTAAATGTCACGGACTCGCCTCCATAGGTTATGGTCACGGTCTGTGTTCCCGCAGTATCCGCATCATAGCCGCTTACCGTATAGCCGCCTTCTCCGGCCTGGATCTCTGTCCGGGATCCGTCACTGTATACCGCTGTTACAGTCAGACCGCTCAGGTCAAGATCTTCCCCCTGTTTGTATTCCGTCTTTACATCTCCGCTGAGTTCGATCTTCTCAAGGGTCGGTTCGGACGGTTCTTCTGACTCTGTTACCGTTACCGTAAATTCCGCTGTCTTTCCGCCATAGCTTACAATAACTGTCTGGGAACCTGCCGCATCCGGATCATAGCCGCTTACTGTATAGCCGTTTTCTCCGGCCTGGATCTCTGTCCGGGATCCGTCGCTGTATACTGCTGTTACAGTCAGACCGCTCAGATCAAGAGCCTCACCCTGTTTGTATTCCGTCTTCACGTCGCCGCTGAGTTCAATCTTCTCAAGGGTCGGTGCCGGCTGAGGTTCATCCTCTTTTACCGATACCGGTCCTACGCCTTCCAGTGTCGGTGTGATCTGCATGTATCCGTTTTCATCAAACGTAATTTCATCAATACAGGTCTCTCTGTGTACACCCAGTCCGTCTGAAGAAGTAAAGATTCCCACCGGTGTATAGAATCTGTGGTATGCCATAAAGTATCTGTCATTTCCGTCAGTATCCTGTACATGGACTACAGACTGATGGGCAGAACCAAGGATACCCATACTTTCATCTTTTGCAAGGAGATGATCCTTCACCATTGTGACATTTACATTTCCGTTATCGTCGAACAAAGTGTCTGTCACGCCGTAGTTTACGTGGTAGTTCGGGCTGTTGGCGTCGTCACAGGACCAGGTCCAGTGATATTTTCCGTCAACTTTGGTCACTACGACGGATTCACGGAAGTCTGTCAGACCGTTGATCTGGCGGATGCTTCCTTCTTTGATGCTCATCATGTCGTCATTCAGCTCTGCAATTGCTGCTGATCCGTTTCCGAACAGGATATAGGATGTTCCGTCGTCATCTGTAAAGATAGACGGATCAATTGCCTGTCCCATGCTGACTCCTGCATTCCTGCACATGGAAACGGTCATAAGCGCTTCGCCTTTATCGGTGTACGGACCTGCCGGATCATCTGCCACAGCAACTCCGATTGCAGATTCTCCGTTACTGAATTTCGCGCAGTAGTAGAAATAATATTTCCCGTCTTTTTCCTCAATCGTGGGCGCCCACGCACTTCCTACCGACCATGTGGATGCTGCGATCTGCACGCCGTTTTCATTTTTGCCCGGAGCGTCATCTGCCACATCCATGATGATACCTTCATCTGTCCAGTTTACAAGATCTTCGGAAGACCATGCGTGGAACTGTGTTCCGCTCCATCCGGAATATCCGTCGGTTGTGGGGAAGATCCAGAATTTGCCGTCCATGTAGTCAATATCCGGATCTGCATACTGGCCGGGAAGTGCCGGGTTATTGGAAACAATGGCTGCTTTCAGCGTCCATACTTCCGATTTCTCTCCTCTCTGGAGTGTAACTTCCAGATCCTCTGACAGATCAAATTCTGATCCGTTTTCTACGGTCTGGCCGTCCACAAGTATTTCCACGTCTCCGTTAAATGTAAGCGTAACCGGCAGCTTTGTGGTGTCGGCTGAATTTCTTACATAGGAGATAACCTCTTTCTTCTCTGCATCCACCTGTGTGAATACCGCTGTATGGTTGTCTGTTCCCCGGTATGTCAGAGCTGTCTCTCTGTCCGGAGCGGTTCCCACAACCGCATCCATAACCATAGGCTGTGTGCTAAGGAACGCTTCCGAAAGAGCCTTAATGCTCTCTTCATCCAGGGCTTTATTCCTGATAGTCACATTATCGATCAGGCCTTTGAAATATTCGCCGCTGCCTGTCCAGTTCGCTTTTCCGATCTGTACGATGCTGTTATTTCCAAGAATATTTTCGATCCTGTACCCGCTGTTCTGCTCTGCCTGCTTCACGCCGTTTACATAAATAATCGTTTCAAATCTGGTAAGCACAACATCCACATGTACCCAATCCGTTCCTGTTGAGGCTGAAGGATTTGCCGGACGGCTGCCGCTGTTATTGTACCGTTCTACTTTTGTAGATCCGCCGGCTTCCAGAATTCCGATATAGGACTCGCTGTTATATACCTGCTGATTTCCGTTCGGAGCTGCATAGAATACCCAGTTCGTCGTAGAAGACTGATCCGGTTTTGCTTCATAAGAGATCGTCAGCTCTGTGGCACCTGTCAGAAGGCTGTTGCCGTCTGCGTCTGTCACGGTAAGGAAATTATCAGCGGATCCGTTGAGATACAGCGCCTGTCCGGCAGAAGAATCATAGCTATCTGTCAGTGTATGATTTCCTGTGGCCTTTGCATTCTCACTCTTGAATCCGTCTGTCTCATCGTCAAAATCGAACTGTGCCAGAATCTTTTCTTCCACATCACCTTCTCCGCCGATTTCTGTACGGATCCGGCTGTACTCTTCCTGTGTAATCGGAAGGATAGATCCATGACGTTTTTTCAGTACACCAAAGTCAATATCTGATGCAGTTGACCAGCTGTCTGTTGACATATCTCCGATATCTGTGGTACGGAAGGGCAGATACCCCAGCCCCTGCGCGTACTGATCACACATCAGTCCCCAGGTCTCCACCGGATTTCCATCTTCGTCAAGAAGCCAGTCGTCTTCATTATACTTAAAGAATTCCGGTCCTTCCAGCATAGCGCCGCTATAGCCGCTGTTATCAAAAATACCGCTCAGTGTTCCGATTGTTTCCCATCCGTCATAAATGGAATTGCTCTTGTCAATGGTAATCTGACCATCGCCGGATGCCCGGTAATAGGTATCTCCTACCTGGATCATGGTCGTATCAATAACCGAATTATCTCTGTCAATCCAGAGTACCGGTCCGGAGAATGTATAGAAATCACGGGTCGTCGCATAATATACATTCATCCGGTCTCCTCTTTCATTGCTTTCGTCAGATGCTGTCGCCCAGTAAACAACATAATTTCCTGTATTCTCATCATAGAAAGCTTCCGGAGCCCATGCGCATCCGGCGCCGGGGATATCTCCTGCAACGTCCACAAGACGGGGTTCGCTCCAGTTCACCAGATCATTGGACTGCCATACAACCAGATTTGTGCTTCCGGTTGTCGTAGCCTGAGCATTTCCCCATCCTCCGCGGTAGTAAATACTCAGATCCGTAGCAATCAGATAGAAGGTATCACCTTCCGGTGAGCGGATAATGTAAGGATCTCTTACGCCGCGGTCGCCGATATCAGAAGAAAGAACCGGATCTCCGTTTTCTCTCATATCATCCCACTCGACTCCGTCTTCACTGACTGCAAAATAAATCTGCTCGTCTGTGGCTCTTCCTTCGGTACCCGTAAAGTGTGCGAACATATATGCTGTCGTCTCTTCCTGGTCGGCCGGCGCAGCTTTAACTGTCACTTTAAATTCCTTCTCTGCCGTCCAGGTTCCACAGGTGAAGATTGCTTTCAGTGTAACTGCCGCATCTTCCTCCTGACGGATTACAACACCTGCTGCCTTTCCGCCTGTCTCTGTATCAGTGATAATGTCAGAGTCAGAAGAAGTCCATTTTACAGATACTTTTTCTGATACCCCTGCAAACTCCACTTCTTCAGGAAGGGATATATTTCCCCGGATATTATCCGCATTCGGAATCGTATATGCCGCCACTGCGCTGTCAAACTGTGCCCGGTCTCTTTCTGTCGTCTGTTCCTTTACTTTCTCAGCACTAAGCGCGCTGTTTGCCACAACAATATTGTCATACTGACCGTCACGCATAAATCCTGTCGCATATGTACAGCCAAAGCTTGCCCCGATGTTGTCCAGATTTTCAAATGCGAGACCTGTGGTTTCGTTCTCAGCTGCCAGTTCTCCGTTTACATATACATAGACAGCGCCCTTATCATATACCAGGGCAATGTCCGTCCACTCTGCGGTGGAAACCGGTGCAAATGGAACGCGGACCTCCGCTCCTCCGTTTGCCTTGGTGATCAGGTAGCTGTTGCCGTCTGTGTATTCCGGCGTCACACGGACATGATTATCCGCCGTACCGATCAGGATCAGGGAGGTCTTGTCCATATTGCCGTCTACATTGCTGTTTGGTTTTACTTTAACAAACAGTGCAAATCCGTCCGTCTTAAACATGGATGCGGCGTCTGTAATGGCTCCGCCCCCGTCCGCCGGACTGTTTCCGCCGGAGATCCAGCCGGTTGTTACTTCAAGAATATTATCTGTGTCACTTACCGGATTCAGTGCTCCGCCGTTGCGGAGTGTAATTCCGCCTGTATCCTCCAGCGCATCTGTAAATGTCACAACTCTTGTGCCCTTAACCTGAATCTCAAAAGTCTTTGTAAAGTTACCGGACTGTGCTGTCATCTTTACCGTTGTATCCTGCTCCGGCAGAGTAACTGTTCCATCGTTCGCGATGACGGATGTATTATCCGACGTCCAGCTGATGGAGTCTCCGTAAAGGTTTACAGACGGAAGCGTCAGCTGTGTGGCTTCTTCCACTGCAGACGGAAGTTCCACGCCGTCCCAGAAGTACTCCTCATACTGATCAGTGATCTGCTCATCTGTCAGTGCGGTGCCGTAGATGCGGTAGCTGTCCAGGTAGCCTTTGTAATATTCTCCGTTTCCCCAGTTTGCCTTACCAATATAAAGGATCCCATTATTTCCCAGAATTTCCGGAAGGCTGAAATCACTTGCCACCTTTTCCGAAGCCTGGATACCATCTACGTAAACGGTCATGTCATTTTGCGAAAATACCACATCTACATGTACCCAGTCACTTCCCGTCTCTGCAATAGCTGCCGCTGTACGCGGATTCGTATGGTTGTACCGCTCAACTTTCGTTGTGCCTCCCGTCTCTGCCAGGATCCCGATATATGTCTCCTGCAGATATTCCTGGATATTTGCGTTCGGCGCGGCAAACATGACCCAGTTTCCGGAGTTTGTCAGATCCGGCTTTGCGTCATAGGATACCGTGATCTCCTCCTGCCCTGCCAGAAGACTTCCTCCTTCCAGCTTTGTTACATCCAGATAGCTGGAGCCATCCAGATACAGGGCATTTCTGCCGTCTGTTTTCCTCACTGCCGGGGTGCCTTTCTGTGCCGCCTGCGCCTGTCCGCCCTGAAAACCGTTTTGCAGGTCATCAAAGGTAAACTCTGCCAGCAGAGGAAGCTCTTCTGTCGTATCCGCCGCCTGAGCAGTGGCTGGCATCAGAGTACATACCATAGAAGCAGCAAGAAATGAAGCAATCACTTTTTTTCGAATTGCTTTTCCCTTTTTCACCTTTCTTCTCCTTTCCCATATTAAATTTCGGGCGCAATAAACCCTATTATCTATTTTACTTTTATACACGTATTTTTGTCAATATTTTATATTTTTTGTATTAAAACAAAAAGTTACTTGGATGTATTTCACATAATATTTTCTGTATTTTTTAAACCATATGCTTTTTTTCGTTATTTTTATCAAAATAATCTTCTATTTTCTTTCCTTATACATAATTTGAGGTATACCGGCGCAAAGAATTATTGTTATAACGGAAAGCATCAGCCACTCTTTAAGGGGAAAAACAAATGTAAAATATGACAGATTATTCCGGATAATAAGTCCTGCTCCCACGTCTATGCTCCAGCCGACGGTTAATAACAATACCTGCAGAATACTCCAATAGTATCCTCCCTCCAGGATTAGCATTCTCCTCAGCTGTTTTCTGGTCATACCAATACAACGCATTATACCGAACTCCGATTTTCGGGCAGCTATATTGGTAAGAATAATATTTATATAGTTTATAATTCCCAGCAAAAGCAGGCACAGGCTGAATGCATTCATCGCATCCATCCCCGCTTTCATATAATTTTCCGTTTCTCTGATTTTATCTGCGGTTCGGGACAGATAATAGATATTATAGTTCTCTTGCCCGGCATTTTCATTTTGAACTAATTCCGCCAATTTTTCTGCAGCCGCTGTTTCCTGCCCTTCTTTCGCATCGGCGCTGATATTGAATATCTGCTTTAAATATCCCAGTCTTTTATAACCGTTCTCACTGATCAGAAAATAGTGAAACCCATCTCCCTCCCAGCTCATATTTAATTGAGGAAATCCTTTGCCTGTCGTATCAAGATATCCGGAACAGATAAATTCAGCTCCATTTTGTTCTGTCGAATCAACCGGAAAAACATGAGCAGGTTCTCCCTTCGTCTTCGCAGCATCTTGTTCCAGTGTTTCAGACAATTCATGCTTATGTAACACCAAAATTCCATTGCCCTTTCTCAAAGCATCCACATCAATATCCAATCGGTTCTTTTTAATATAGCTGTCCAACAAGTCGATGGATTGATCGTCAAGCACCTGGATTGTCATTACATTATTCGGAGTACTGTTTTCATATGCCATATTCTCAATCGGCTGTATATAATCTTCACTATAATCATAGGCGGCATAACATCCATACACAATATTCAAACTGTTTTTGTCTATTTCGGGCAATTCAGCGACCTTTTGAACCATAGTCTCATCAAATAACGGAGAATCCTGATCTATTTGTAAGCCATTCGCATTTCTATAGGGAAACAGATAATTTTCAACAGCTTCCTTCTGCGTTCCGATTTCAAAGTCCGGACTTTGAGAAAATTCGTTTGTCAAATCTGTTCCATTCATAATAAAGCCAGCCAGCATTACTGTTTCGCATCCCATAAAGAGCGATATCATTGTTATGATAAATTTTCTCTTTGAATTCCAAAGATTGTACCATGCCATTTTACTTATAGAAGCTCCGTGAACCGTTCTTCTCTCTTTTCTTGCAGAAACCTCCTTTGCCTGATATCTATATGCGCTGAGAGGACTTATATTTTTTAATTTACCAAGTATATATTTACTTGCAGCCAACAACATCAAACCGGAAATAACTGCCGCTCCAATTAAATAGTGTGGATAGAATACAGTTTGCACCTCCAGATGTCCGTACTGCTTTAAAACCAAATTTTCAAATAGCTTCGGGAAAACAAATACACCGGCTAAAATACTTAAAACAAGTCCCCCCAGGATACCTGCCAGCAATATTATCACATTCTGCCGGAATACCATTTTCTTAAGTTGTTTACGGGTCATTCCGATAATCATCAATAACCCGAAATTATTCATATCTTTTGCCAGCGAGATAGAAAGCACATTATATATTAATAAGTAGACGCTCACCAATAATATCAGCGAACATAATAGTGCTACCCCATAGCCGCCTATGAACTGCGTTATAGATTTCAGCCCTGCCGAATCGGTTGCAACAAACTGCTGCTGCGCATTATCTAATTCTATATCCCGATACAGCCATTTTTCCAACTGATCACTACTGAAAAACTCTGATTTAACAGTGATGTCAAGTTTTGCCGGAAACCGCGGGATTTGTTTCATATCCAGATATTTCTCAGAGAAATATGCTGTTGGAACATAAAATGAACTATCGGTATAATCCGTATAGTATCCCGATAAAACAAATTCCTCTGTAAGGTCTTCCCCTCCGTTAACAGACCAATTTTTAAATAAAATCTGGGCTGATATTTTCATACCTGTTTCCGGATCTGAAATACCGATTTTATTCAATAGTCTTCTGGACAGCATAATTTCATTTTCAGCCTTTGGATAATTCCCGACTATATGGTCACAGGCAGGCCTGATCATTTTCTCCCACACAGTTTGATCGATAACTTTGCACGCTGCTAAAAATTTTCCTTCCTGATCCCACTCCCCTATACTATATTCCCAGCCGTAATCTTCAACATAGTCCGGGTATATCATCTGATCATATTGTCTTTCTTCCGCATTCTCCAGATAAACCGCAACTGCGTTCCCGGATTCCCGGATATTTTTAACAGAATCAGTCTCTATTTTCCCTTTCGCTATGCTAAACGACGAGAAAAGGACAAATACGGAAACGGCAACTGCAATAGATAATATAATTACTTTTCTGTAATCCCATTTAATATTCGCTTTCGCTAATTCGGTTATTTCTTTACCTTTCTTCCTCATAGTTGTCCTGCCTTTCATCCGTAATTTTTCCATCTTCAATCCGGATCATACGATCGGCTCTATGAGCGATATCTGTATTATGCGTTACCATTCCTATGGTCTGGTTATATTTTTTTGCCATGTTCACTAATAATGAAATCACCTTTTCGCTATTCTCAGAATCAAGATTTCCCGTGGGTTCATCCGCCAGAACAATCGCCGGACGCGTAACCAATGCTCTTGCTATTGCAACCCTTTGCTGTTGCCCTCCTGATAGTTCATCCGGCATTTTAAATATCTGATCACTGATTCCCAGCTCATCAATAAGTTCTTTCACAAATTCCGAATCAATCTCTGCATGATCAAGCTCCAGCGGAAGAACAATATTCTGATATACATTCAAATAAGGAATAAGATTAAACTTTTGAAAAATAAACCCTATATTACGTCTTCTGAATATTGTTAATTCCTCATCGTTCATCGAAGACAGAACTCTCTCTTTTATTTCCACCACTCCTTCCGTAGGAAATTCATTTCCTCCAATTATATTTAACAGCGTCGACTTACCGCTCCCGGAAGGTCCTGTAATAGCTAAAAATTCGCCTTCTCTTATATTCAGATTAATGCCATTTACAGCATTAACTTCAACCTTTCCATTTGTATATTTCTTTTTTAGTGAAATCACTTTAACGATATCCATACTCATATTTATCTCCTTTAATTGTAAATAACGTTTGATTTATATTGTTTTACAGTATCACTATTTTTTGTATACCCAGCAACGCCCTTCCACTTCCGGTTCATTTTTCAGTTAACAATCAAATGCCTGCTTTTTTCAGCAGACGGTCTGTTTTGTCCCCGATGGGCAGGGGCATGTTTTAAAAATAAATAAAACCCGTAAACGTTGCGTTTACGGGTTTTGTAAGCTCCCCCTGTTGGACTTGAACCAACGACACTTCGGTTAACAGCCGAATGCT
>USFD01000073.1 GCA_900553885.1 uncultured Ruminococcus sp. | reverse complement strand
ATTCTATCCAGGAATTCTGAATATTTCCTGTATTTCTTAATCTAGGTTCATTTCGACAAATCCGAATTCCCTCAGTTCTCCCGTACAAACTCTATTTTTTTCTGCCGCAGAAATTTCTGTACCATTTCGTCCCAGGCGTGTTCCAGGGATTTATCCAGGGTAAATGTCTTAAAGGAGGTTCCGGTTATACAGGACAGGTGTCTGCTGTCATAGCGGATGTTCAGATAAAGGCCCTGGACGTCTTCCGCATGCAGTGCGGGAGTGCTCTGCGCCATCAGGCGTTTGGTATTTTCCGGGGAAAGGCTGAAAATAAGATGAAAACTCAGAGGAGTACGTTTCCCTCTGATAATGGAGAAACAGTATTCTCTCAGATTTTTCCAGCAGGAATACTGAGGAGGTTCTTCCTCTGTATCAAAAAAATCTTTCTGAATAAATCCGTCAATTCTGAATGTATTAAAAGTCACAATTTCTCCCTCGATAAAGGAAAAATTATCAAATGTTTCAGACAGGAGAAGCTGGGACATAAATCCTTTAATATCCGTCAGAGAAAGCGATATCATTCCGTTATCCTCCGTTTCTTTCAGTGTATGTCCGCGGATTTGCCGGCAAAAGCCGTATGGCAGACTGCCGGTGTATGCTGCGGACTGTAACAACATGATACCATATATATGGAAGAAAGAACAATTCCTTTTCAGAAAAGCTGATTTCGTGTATAATGATAAATAATGCTGTCCCGGCAGTGCTCTGCAGGACAGGATGTCAGTAAAAAAGAGAAAGTTTATAAACGGAAGCTGTACATATTTAAGACGGTACAGCATGGAAGTTCAGAAATAGAAAAACGGGATGAATCAGCTATGAAGAAGATGAAAAGAAGAACGCAGCGGAATATTCTGCTGGGGATTTGTGTTCTGGCTGTGTTTCTGCTGATTGTTCTGCTTATCCGCGGAATTGGCCGGCTTACGGCAGGCCATGCGGATACGTCAGAAGGAATCGGGTATATAGAGAGTGCAGAGTCCGAGGATATTACAGTTATAGAAGAAAAAATCAGCCGTCTGGAAGAGCAGGACGGCAAAGACAGCGGGGAGCGCAGCTTAAAAGAGCGCTTCTCACAGGCGGTTGTTCTGGGAGATGCGTCTGCCCTGGGATTTACAGAGTATAATATTCTCAATGCATCCAGTATTGCGGCAGAGGCAGGTGTGCATCTGGATCAGTCTGACAGCCTGATTCAGAAGACAAAAGCGCTTAGTCCCCGGATTATTTTTCTGTCACTTGGAAGCGCTGATGTCAATGCTGCAAACGGAGATATTGCTCAGTTTACGGAACTGTATGGAGAGTTTCTGGAAACCCTGCAGGCAGAGATCCCGGATGCGCACATTTTTGTAAATTCGATCTTCCCTGTGCAGGAAAAAGCGTATAAAGATTATCCGGCTTTTGAGCAGATCGGGGAGTATAATGCCGCCCTGGAACAGTTGTGCGACAGTCAGAGGGTGGGGTATATTGATAATACCGGTATTGTAGAAGATCAGTATTATGAGGAGGACGGGATACATTTTAATCAATCCTTCTTCTCTGTATGGGCAGAAAATATGGCGGAGGTGGCCGTACTGTGAAACAGATAGGACAATATGCGGCTGTGGCCGCAAAATATGTGATATCCGTGCTGATCGCAGGATATATCGCACTGCTCCTGCTGTTTGTGGGAGAAAGCAGGAGACCCTTTGATGAAGTGAGCAAAGATGTAAGTAGGGCGATAGATACGGACCGGCTTTCCGAACAGGACAGTCAGGCGCTGAAGAGAAATTTCGGGCTGAACAGTTCTGAGTTTTCCGGAGTGCTTTACTATGCATCTGTATCAGGAATTTCCGCGGAAGAGGTGCTGCTTGTTCAGACTGCGGATGACAGTCAGATCACGCAGGTAACGGATGCGCTGGAGGAACATGTGGAGAAGCGCATGGAAGAATTTGCAGGCGATATGCCGGAACAGAAGGCTCTTCTTGAAAATGCCGTACACAGTGTGAGAGGAAATTATATCTTTTTTGCCGTCTCACAGGATGCGGAGCGTTACAGAAAGACATTCGCGGACAGTCTGTAGTCAGAAAGCCGCATACAGAGTGCGGCGGGAGGAAACGGATATGCTATTTAGCAGTATTACTTTTTTATTTTACTTTTTGCCGGTTGTACTGGTACTTTACTATCTTATCCCTGCAAAAGCAAAAAATATTGTTCTGCTTATATCCAGTCTGGTATTTTATGCATGGGGCGAGCCGGTATATGTGGTGCTTATGCTTCTCTCGGTCTGCTTCAATTATTTCTGCGGGATCGAGATCCAGGCAAGAGAAGAGGAACCGCGCAGAGCAAAGCGAAGCGTAATCTTTGCTATTGTGATCAACATTCTGATCCTTGGATTTTTTAAATATTATGGATTTATTCTGAATATCGTATCAGACCTGTTTTCTGTGGATATTCCATACCGGGAACTTCCGCTGCCGGTGGGAATTTCCTTTTACACATTTCAGGCAGTATCCTACGTGATTGATATTTACCGGAAGAAGACCGGGGCCCAGAAGAACTTTCTTCTTTTTGCCCTTTATATCTGCATGTTCCCTAAACTTATTGCAGGGCCTATTGTACGCTATGAGGATCTGGAAAAGCAGCTGACAGCGCGGAAATTTTCTGCCGGAAAGATCGGACAGGGATGCCGGTATTTTATTCTGGGTCTGGCAAAAAAAGCGGTACTGGCCAATACCGCGGGCGCGGTGTTTGAACAGATTTCAGCAGGACCGGCAGCCAGTATGTCTGCACTGACTGCATGGATCGGGTGTATCTCCTTTGCATTTCAGATTTATTTTGATTTCAGCGGATATTCCGACATGGCCGTCGGCCTGGGAAAAATGTTCGGTTTTGAATTCCGAAAAAACTTTGATTATCCCTATACAGCGGCCAGTATTACAGACTTCTGGAGAAGATGGCATATTTCATTAAGTACCTGGTTCAGGGATTATGTTTATATTCCGCTTGGAGGAAACCAGTGTTTTCCGGCCAGAAATGTATTTAATCTGATGGCCGTATGGACGCTGATCGGTATGTGGCACGGATCCGCCTGGAACTTTATTGTCTGGGGGGTATATTACGGAATTATTCTGGTCATGGAAAAGTATGTCTGGGGTGTTTTCCTGGATGAACTTCCAAAGATTGTGGGACGGATTTATACCGGAATCCTTGTGCTTGTGGGATGGGTATTTTTCTTCAGCCCCAGTCTTGGCTACTCTGTAAGATATCTGCTGGCTATGATCGGGGCAGGCGCAGGATTTGCTGACGGCGAGGGGATCTTTCTTCTGCTTACCCACTGGCTTCTGTATGTTCTTGCGGTTCTGTGTTCCGGAACAGCCGGAATCCGGCTGTTCCGCGGCATAACAGGGATTCCCTCAAACCGGAAAGTGCGGGCGGTTGTTGAGACGGCTGCCTATATGGGAATATTTTTTATCTCCACAGCGTTTCTTGTCACTGATACATACAATCCGTTTATATATTTTAGATTTTAGGTGAAAAAATGAAAAAGAGAAAGAGATCAAAAGGACCGGCGGACAGTCTGCTGGGACTGCTGTTTCCGGCAGTTCTTCTGCTGGTTATGGTTATCAATCTTCTGGTCCCTGACCGGAAGACGTCTGAATCGGAGAACCGGGAGCTGGCCGGGAAACCGCAGCTTTCAATGGATAATGTGACCGGCGGGGATTTTATGGAGCAATATGAAAATTACGCGGAGGATCAGTTCGCAGGCCGTGATTTGTGGCGGAGTATCCGGGTATCTTTAAGCCGGCTGGGGGGCAGCCGGATGGAGAATGGCGTTTATATCGGAAAAAACGGCCGGCTTTTTGAAGAAATTGCTGTCCCTGATCAGGGGCAGATGTCCGGAAACCTTACTGCCATAAAAAGTTTTACGGACAGATATCCGGATATTCCGGTTTCAATGATACTGGTTCCGGATGCGGCATGCGTACTGAATGAAAGCCTTCCGCCTTTTGCAGCAGTGGAGGATCAGAGCCAGCTGATCAGTATGGTAAAGAATGAACTGGCCGATTCGGTAAACTGGATTGATGCAGTGTCAGTATTGAACCGGCACAGATCGGAAAATATATATTATAAAACAGACTGCCGCTGGACATCTCTGGGAGCATTTTATGTTTTTCAGGAAGCAACACCGGCTTTGGGAATTGAAGAGGATGTGTCAGACGACTTTGTTTCCTATGCAGTATCGGATGATTTCAATGGAGGACTTTCCTCACAAAGCGGAGTATTTCTGGATGAGACAGAGCAGATTGATATTTATGTCCCGACCGCAGGGGATAATGACCTGACAGTGACCTATGTGGATGAAGCCAGAAAAACCACCTCCATCTATGATTCTTCAAAGCTGGAGACAAAAGATCAGTACAGTGTATTTCTGGGCGGAGATACCTCTGTCGCGGACATCCGGACAGTATCCACAAGCAGTGACAGACTCCTTTTGGTGAAGGATTCTTTTGCAGACTGCTTTATCCAGTTTCTGACTCCTTTTTACCGGGAGATCGTTGTAGTGGATCCCCGTTACTGTACGGAGTCTCTGGATGAGATTATGGACACATACCGTATTACGGATGCACTTATACTGTACAGTGGAAATACATTTTTTACAGACAATAATATCAGTGGAGTGTTTACAGGTGAGTAACAGAATACAGGAAGAATTCATACAGAAAAAAGAGCCGGTAAGGCTGAATAAGTACTTAAGCGAGGCGGGGGTCTGCTCCAGAAGAGAGGCTGACCGCCTTATTGAAAGCGGAAAGGTTACCGTAGACGGCCAGCCTGCCAGGACAGGAATGCGTATCAGGCCCGGACAGGTGGTAAAAGTCGGAAAAAGAACAGTTTCGAAGCAGGATGATATGGTTGTCCTGGCTGTGAATAAGCCAAAGGGAATCGTATGCACGGAGGAGAAGCGGGAGCGAAACAGTATTGTCCGTTTCCTGAATTATCCGGTCCGGGTGACCTATGTGGGACGGCTTGATAAGGATTCCCGCGGGCTTCTGCTTATGACAAATAACGGAGACATTATTAACCGGATGATGCGCGCTGCAAACCGGCATGAAAAAGAATACAAAGTGACGGTGGATCATGAGATTACGCCGGAGTTCTTAAACCGGATGGCGGCAGGTGTCCCTATACTGGATACAGTGACACGGCCCTGTACGGTAAAACAGATCGGGAAATATACCTTTTCCATTATACTGACTCAGGGACTGAACCGGCAGATCCGCCGGATGTGCCATGCCCTTGGCTATGAGGTAAGGGATCTTGTGCGTGTACGGGTGATGAATATTCATCTGGGCGGACTGAAAGAGGGGGAATACCGGAAACTGACAGACCGGGAACTGGAAGAGCTGTATGATATGATCAAGGACTCTCCCGGGACGGTGTCCGGCAGATAATATCCGGACCTGCCGCATAAGAAGTTCGGCGGAAAAAGGGCCGGCGGATCCGGCCGGACAGCGTATCAGACAGGAGGAAATTATGGAAGAAAAGAAAAAGCGCATGCGCGAACTGGTGGAATTCCTGAACCGGGCAAGACGCGCATATGAGCAGGAAGATACAGAGATTATCAGCAATTATGAATATGACCGGCTTTATGATGAACTGCAGGAGCTTGAGAAGGAGCTGGGAACAACGCTTGCATCAAGTCCTACCGTAAATGTGGGGTATGAAGTGTTAAGCGAACTGCCCAAAGAGCGGCACGAGCGGCCGATGCTGTCCCTGGATAAGACCAAAGATGTGGAACGGCTCAAAGAGTTTCTGGGAGATCAGAAAGCAATGATTTCCTGGAAGCTGGACGGGCTGACCATCGTGCTTACCTATCGGGAAGGGGAACTGCAGAAAGCGGTTACAAGAGGAAACGGCGAGGTAGGAGAGGTTATAACAAACAATGCCAGAGTATTTCAGAATCTTCCCTGCCGGATTCCCTATCAGGGAGAGCTGATTCTGCGCGGAGAGGCAGTCATTTCTTATCGGGATTTTGAGAGAATTAATGAGGAAATCGAAGATGTGGATGCCAGATATAAAAATCCCCGGAATCTGTGCAGCGGTTCGGTGCGTCAGCTGAACAATGAGATTACGGCAAAGCGGAATGTGAAATTTTACGCGTTTACACTGGTGAGAGCAGAGGGAGTGGATTTCCATAATTCCCGCCTGTATCAGATGAAATGGCTTTCGGATCAGGGATTTGACGTGGTGGAAAATCATCCGGTTACTGCAGAAACCATTGATGAGGAAGTCCGGTGGTTCGCACAGCATATAGAGAAAAACCAGATTCCATCGGACGGACTTGTACTTGTCTATGATGATATCGCATATGGAGAGTCCCTGGGAACTACGGCGAAATTTCCCAGAGATTCTTTTGCCTTTAAGTGGGCGGATGAGATCCGTGAGACCACTCTTCTTGAGATTGAGTGGAGTCCTTCCCGTACAGGACTGATCAATCCGGTTGCCGTTTTTGAACCGGTAGAGCTGGAAGGAACTACAGTGAGCCGGGCAAGCGTTCACAATATCAGCATCATGGAGGAACTGGAGCTGGGTGTGGGAGACCGGATTGAAGTATACAAGGCAAATATGATTATTCCCCAGATTGCCCGGAACCTGACCAGAAGCGGCGTGAAGGATATTCCGGAGGTCTGTCCCGTGTGCGGCGGCAGGACGGAAATCCACATGGAAAACGATACAAAGACACTGTACTGTACCAATCCACGGTGTCAGGCAAAGCATGTAAAAGCCTTTGCATTGTTTGTCAGCCGGGACGCCATGAATATTGAAGGATTATCAGAGGCAACGCTGGAAAAGTTTATTTTCCATGGCTATATCAAAGATTTTACAGATATTTTTCATCTGGACAGATATGAAGAGCAGATTAAAAAGATGGAAGGATTTGGGGAAAAGTCTTACATCAATCTGCAGAACAGTATAGAAAATGCCAGAAATACAACAATGCCCCGGCTGATTTATGCTCTTGGCATTCCGAATGTAGGGGCGGCCAACGCAAAGGTGATCTGCCGGGCCCTCAATCAGGATCCCCGGAGAATTCTGAATGCTACAGTGGAAGAACTCAGTGAGATATCCGGCGTAGGCGGAGTGATCGCAGGGACGTTTGTGGATTATTTTGCTGATGAAGGGCACCGGGATGTATTTCTGCGGCTGCTTAAGGAAGTCCGTCTTCCGAAGGAGGAGAGCGGGACAGACGAACAGATTTTCAGCGGCATGAACTTTGTGATTACCGGAAGTGTGAATCACTTTGCCAACCGGAGTGAAGTGAAGGAGGAGATTGAGAAGAGAGGAGGCAAGGTGACCGGAAGCGTGACTTCAAAGACAAATTATCTGATTAATAATGATACGGCTTCTGCTTCCGCAAAAAACCGGAAGGCAAAAGAACTTGGAATTCCGATTATATCGGAAGAGGAATTTCTTGAACTGATGAATCAATAGTAAGAAAGGCAGGGAATGTGTGAATTTATTACGAACAAAATTGTTGGAAAAACTCCAGGAAAAACTAAATGAAACATTAAAGGCGGTACTTCCCGTGATCGGTATCGTCCTGGTGCTCTGTTTTACTGTGGCACCCATTGAGCCGGGAATTCTCCTGGCATTTCTTCTGGGAGGAGTACTGCTGATTGCAGGGATGATGTTTTTCACCCTTGGCGTGGAGATGTCTATGACCCCGATAGGAGAGAACGTAGGAACCTGTATGACTCAGACGAAAAAGCTCTGGCTGATGGTGCTGCTCAGTTTTATTCTGGGATTTATTGTTACGATTTCAGAACCGGATCTTCAGGTGCTGGCAGAACAGGTTCCGTCGGTGCCCAATCTGATACTGGTGCTGTCTGTGGCGTTTGGCGTGGGGCTGTTTCTGGTGGCTGCGCTTCTGAGAATGCTGTTTAATATTACTCTGAGCCACATGCTGATCGGGCTTTATATTATTGTTTTTATACTGGCATTTTTTGTGCCGGATGATTTTACAGCAGTGGCTTTTGATTCGGGAGGCGTGACGACAGGGCCTATGACGGTTCCCTTTATTATGGCTCTGGGTATCGGTATTTCTGCCATCCGAAGTGATGAAAGGGCGGAGGATGACAGTTTCGGCCTGGTTGCGCTCTGCTCCATAGGCCCGATTCTTTCGGTGCTGGTACTGGGGCTGATCTATCACCCGGAAAGTACGGAATATACGGCGGAAGCCATCCCTGAAATCAGTAATTCTGTGGAACTCTGGAAAATTTTTGCAGAAGGATTTCCGGAATATATGAGAGAAATGGCAGTTTCACTTTGTCCGATAATTTTGTTCTTTGTCGTTTTCCAGCTTGTCTTCCGCAGAATGCAGAAAAAGATGCTGATTAAGATCGGAATTGGAATGGTCTATACCTATGTGGGACTTGTGCTCTTTCTGACCGGTGTAAATGTGGGATTTATGCCGGCAGGCAACTATCTCGGCCAGGTACTGGTGGATAATCCGTATAAGTGGCTGATTGTGCCGGTGAGTATGGTGATCGGATATTTTATTGTACTGGCAGAGCCTGCAGTATTTGTTCTGACCCGCCAGGTAGAAGATATTACATCCGGCGCCATATCTTCCAGAGCCATGAGCCTGAGCCTTTCCGTCGGAGTCGCAGTCTCGCTGGGCCTTGCGATGACGCGGGTTCTGACCGGAATTTCCATATTCTGGTTTATTATACCGGGGTATATTACTGCGCTGGCCCTTTCATTTTTTGTGCCGAAAATATTTACAGCCATCGCCTTCGACTCAGGCGGTGTTGCATCCGGCCCTATGACAGCCACATTTCTTCTCCCGTTTGCCATGGGAGCCTGCGAGAGTGTAGGCGGCAATATAGTAAAAGATGCGTTTGGAGTGGTGGCCATGGTTGCAATGACACCGCTGATTACAATTCAGATTCTTGGTCTGGTATACCGGATCAGTTCCAGACACCTTGAAAAGAAGGAAGCCGGAAAGACTGCGGCAGCATTTGTCCAGCTCCCGGATGACGATATTATAGAGCTGTAAGAGGGAGAAATATATGAGCGAAATATATATGATGATTACAATAACAAAACGTCTTACCAGCCGAAAGATGCACGGGTTTTATGAACAGAAAGGCCTGCCGTCCATATTCTGCACTCTGGCAAACGGAACGGCAACCAGTGAAATGCTGGATTACTTCGGCCTTGAGGCGACAGAAAAAATTGTGATGATGTCAGTTGTAACCGACGATACATGGAAAAGTGTGAAAAAAGGGCTGGAGGAACAGGTTCAGATTGACGTGCCCGGAAGGGGGATTGCATTTCTTATTCCTCTGTCCAGTATCGGCGGAAAGAAAGTCCTGCAGTTCCTGACAGACGGGCAGGAGTTCGAAATAGAAAAGGAGAGCGCTATGAAAGATACCAAGTATGAACTGATTGTTGTAATTGCCAATCACGGCCATAGTGAAGAAGTGATGGACGCGGCCCGGGATAAAGGAGCAGGAGGAGGGACGGTGATCCATGCAAAAGGAACCGGGCTTGAGCGGGCAGAGAAATTCCTGGGAGTTTCCATCGCCGATGAAAAGGAAATGATATTTATTGTTGCAAAGAAAGAAGATAAAAACCGTATTATGAAGTCCATTATGGAAAATGCGGGGCTGAACAGCAAGGCCAGATCTGTAGTCTTTTCCATGCCGGTAACAGATACGGCAGGACTCAGACTTCAGGAGATTCAGTAAGTATCTGTTCTGCTTTAGAAAAAGTTCATTTGTATAATCCGGGTAAGTATACTATAATATGGACAGACCTGCGAAGCGTGCCGCAGGCTGCAATTTACGGTAAAAGAAGGGATTATTTATGTCAGATAACGATTTCATTATATTAGACGAAGAAGAAAAAAAAGACCCGAAAGGTGACGGAGCGGAAAAAGAAGAGAATCATGAGCTTACCGCTTCCGGGCATGAGGATAAGGAAGATAATGACAATGAAAATGAATATGAAAAAATCTGTTTTATCTGTCATCGTCCGGAGAGCGTTACAGGCAGAATGATCGATCTGCCGAATAATATTACAGTGTGTCCGGACTGCATGCAGAGGAGTTTTGACGCCATGACAAGCGGAGCGGTGGATCTGAACCGTCTGATGAATATGCCTGGCGTACAGTTTGTCAACATGTCTGATCTAGAAAACATGCAGCCGAAACAGCAGAAGATCAAGAAGAAAAAGGAAAAGCCGAAGGAGTTCCATCAGCTTGATGTGAAGAATATTCCGGCGCCCCATAAGATCAAAGCCAGGCTGGATGAGTATGTGGTAGGTCAGGAATATGCAAAGAAGGCTATGTCCGTTGCGGTTTACAATCACTATAAACGTGTGGCTACAGATACAATGGACGATATAGAGATTGAAAAATCCAATATGCTGATGATCGGGCCTACCGGATGCGGAAAGACATATCTTGTAAAAACTCTGGCCAGACTTCTGGACGTTCCTCTGGCGATTACGGACGCCACATCTCTTACGGAAGCAGGCTACATAGGTGATGACATTGAAAGTGTCGTTTCCAAGCTGCTGGCTGCTGCAGACAATGATGTGGAACGGGCGGAGCAGGGAATCATATTTATTGATGAGATTGATAAGATTGCAAAGAAGCACAATACCAATCAGAGGGATGTCAGCGGCGAGTCCGTTCAGCAGGGAATGCTGAAACTGCTGGAAGGCAGCGAGGTGGAAGTGCCGGTCGGAGCTAACAGCAAAAATGCAATGGTGCCTCTTACAACGGTAAATACCAAGAATATTCTTTTTATCTGCGGCGGCGCCTTTCCGGATCTGGAAGACATTATCAAAGAACGGCTGCAGAAAAAGACATCCATGGGATTTAATGCAGAGCTGAAGGACAGAATTGACCAGGATAAAGATATCCTGTCAAAGGTGACGGTAGAAGATCTGAGAAAATTCGGCATGATTCCCGAGTTCCTGGGCCGTCTGCCTATTATCTTTACGCTGAAGGGACTTGACAAAGATATGCTGGTCAAGATTCTGAAGGAGCCGAAAAATGCGATTCTCAAACAGTATCAGAAGCTCCTTGCCCTGGATGAGGTACGGCTGGAGTTTGACGATGATGCCCTGGAGGCAATTGCGGAAAAGGCAATTAAGAAAGATACCGGAGCACGTGCGCTCCGTGCAATTATAGAAGAGTTTATGCTGGATATTATGTATGAGATACCAAAAGATGACAGTATAGGCGAGGTGACCATAACAAGGGCATACATAGAGGGAACCGGAGGACCTGTGATCCGGCTGAGAGGCCAGGCGGTTCCGCAGATCGGATAAAAGAAAAACAGAACAGAAGAAAATACAAAGAAAACCGGGTTCGGTTTATAAAGGGATGCTGCCGCTGCAGCATCCCTTTATAATTGCCGTATTGTCTCAAAGGTGTTGTAAAGGTTGAGCTGTCCGTATCCCCATTCCCGGTTAGGGTACTCCATGGTTTTCGGCCGTACGGTTCCCAGAATCAGCAGGCTTTTTATCTGGTAGGAATCTATACCGGGAACATTTTCATAGCTCAGAAGCCATTCCAGCATAAGAGCAATGGCTCCGGCGGTAATGGACGCCGCCACGCTGGCACCGGTCCGGGGGGCAAATCTGCCTCCGGGCAGAGCGCCTGTTACGTCTACGCCCGGCGCCGCAATATTTGGATTGATCTGCTGGAAGCGGGTATAGCCCCGTCCGGATGCCTGCGAGAGTGCATCTGTATTTCCATTATAGTAGGATACAATAATCGGACTTTCTGCAGTGGCCGGATTGGTCAGCGTATAGTAAGGATCCGGTTCCAGAAAATAGACTTCCCCGCTGAGAAATTCTGTTACAGGAAGCCACATGTGAAACTGTCCGTCTGCCAGTGTCAGCGGTTCAATTATGATTTTCCAGATACCGGGGGCAGGGGCGTCAAAACGGAAAAATATCAGTTCAGAAGTTGATTTTTCTACCAGAAGCCGGTAATCGACAGAAACTTTTGTCCGTTCAAAAAGAAAGTCAACCTCCGCACTGGCGCCGACCCGGAAGGGAATGCGTGATGTGTTTTCTCCGGAGGGGGACAGGATGGATATGGACAGAATATTCGGAATATCAGTCCACAATTCCAGAGAAAAACCGGTAACATTTTCTCCAACCCGGATTTCCACGCTTTTTCTGTCGGACATATCAGCTATTGTATTGAAATAGTGATGCCTTTTGTCCGCCTCATTGCCTGTACCGATTACAGTGATATGATTTGCTCTTGTGCTGTAGCCTTCAATCAGGTAGGAGAGCGGAAGCGTCCCGATATGTCCTCCCATACTGGAGCCTACTGTGATGCAGACTACCAGGGGGAGCTTCAGAGTGTCGGCCAGATCATTTAAATATTTCAGCCCAAGCATCAGATCAGTTTCCTGATAGCAGACAGCGCTGTCCGGTATGAAATAGTAATCTCTTAAGTACTGTTTGGCCTGTTTCAGCTTGACGACTGCAATGGATGCTTCAGGCGCTGCCCCAAGAAACTGTTCCTGAGGGCTTCCGGACCCGGCAGCCAGGCTGGCAGTATAGGTTCCGTGACCGGTGTCATCAGAGGAAGGCACGACAGAGAGTGGATTTTCCTCTTTCAGTGCTTCATTAATCTGTTCTTCCGTAAATTCTGTTCCGTATGCAAAACCTTCCGGAGGAGAGCCGCTCTGTACTGTCTGATCCCAGATCGCGGCAATTCTGGTGGTGCCATCCAGATTCCGGAATACCGGATTCATATAGTCGATGCCGCTGTCCAGAAAACCGATCAGGATTCCTTTCCCTTTCAGCTGAAGAGTCGGATAGTTCTGAACCGGAAGAATTCCGGTCTGATTCAGTGTTTCCATGCTGGTAGGCGTGAAGCATTTCGGAATGGAATTGTAGGAGAAACGGGACAGACTGACAGGGCCTGTAAGTTCTGCGGGCAGATAGAAACATTTATAGTCAAAACCGGCGTCCTGCTCGCATTGTCCGTCCCGCATGATACTTTGAAAAAACGGCGTACGCACATGGTTTCCGATAAAATCCCGGTAGTCTTCTGACAGAATATGCTGCCGGCATGTTTCAAGATCTGGCATATCAAACCTCATTGTTTTTCTCAAATATATGAATTTCCCGGAAAAAATATACCGGATCTTCTTCCGGATCCGGCCGCCGACGGACCAGATACAGGAAGCAGAAATGAGCAGACAGATACTTAAAAAAGTATGAAAAAAAATCGATTTTGTTGAAGTTGGCCTGTAATAGGGTATAATAAGATGTATGAAACCCGGAGTTTCTGACGGATAGATTCCTTTGCTGAAAGGGAAAAGAAGGGAGAAGAAAAGATGAAGGATTTTTTTGAAGATCTGGGGAAACGCCTTGGCGAAACAGCGGAGACAGTGACCAATAAAGCCGGTGAAGCTATTGAAATTCAGAGGCTGAAAAGCAAGGTACGCAGACTCGCAAGAGAAAATGCTGTGGATCTTATGGAAATGGGACGCATGATTTATGACAGTTATGCAGCAGGAGGAGAAGTCAGCGAAGAGGCGGAGTCTCTGTGCCAGTCTATAAGTAGCCGCGAAGCCGGTATGAAGAGATATAATAAAAAGATTGCAGAACTGAAAGGCGCATTTGAATGTCAGTCCTGCGGAAAGATGGTTGGAAAAGATATGACATTCTGTCCCTACTGCGGTGCAAAAGCCGAGAAAGAGGTCTGGGAAGGCGAAGTAGAGGACGGAGAGGATGAAGAAAACGAGAGCGTGGAAGACGACAGTGTGATATCTGATGATATGAAAGAAAAGGCAGCAGACGCGGCAAAAACTGTAGCAGAAAAAGCAGGAAAAGCCGCGAAAAAAGCAGGCGAGATGGCAGAAAAGGCGGCAAAAATGACTTCCGAAATGGCGGAAAAGGCAGCAGGAAAAGTAGATGATCTTGCCGGAAAAGCTGCAGAAAAAGCAGAGAAGGCAGCAGATAAATTAAAAGATTAAAAAATATTTTACAGGACGGAAAAGAATGAAGAAATTGTGGTATGCCGGGGAAAGTGTCGTTCTGATTGCTCTGGATCAGGGGCTTAAATCATATATAGTGCAGAATCTGGAACCGGGTGAAGAAAGGCGTCTTACAGACAGGATTGTTCTGAGAAGGGCTGAAAATAAAGGAATGTGCCTGAATATACTTGAAGACAGGCCGGAAGCTGTAAAAGTGCTTTCTGTTTCAGCGGCTCTGGCAGTGACAGCGGCTCAGGCGGCAGTTCTGTTCCGAAAGAAGCATTTTTTCCGGAAGCAGGGACTTGCCTTCCTTTTGGCGGGGGCATGGAGCAATACCTTTGACCGCTGGACAAGAGGCGGCGTTGTGGACTACATCGGTGTGAAATGCAGGGGCAGGAAGCTGTCGGCGATTACATATAACCTGGCAGATTTTTTTATCTTCGCCGGGAGTGTGATTCTTGCGGCAGCTGCGTTTTTTACCCGGGATAAAAGAAAAAATAGGAAAACAGAGAAAAGTATGGTATCATAGACAGGAAGAAAAGTATGGCCCGCAGGCAGGACATTTTACTCTGCCTGCGGGCCTGCGCAGGAGAATGGGATTATGATTCAGGATATACACCCTCATTGCTATAATAACCAGTACCGTCCGGTTCCCCCGGACAGGGACAGTATAGCTCTGTATTATGAGGAGCACACAGCTCTTCTGAAACGGACGGCAGATAGGATAACCTTTCCCAAATTCCGTGATCTGGAGCGGCTGAATGAGGAAATCTACAGAGACTACAGGTATCTGTTTTCCATAGACGGGGAACGGTATTATCTGGTTGAGGAGATCAGCAGGGAACCTCTGTCGAAATTTACAATGGAAAATACAGAGATTTTCAGGCGCGCAGATCCCCAGTACAGAGCTTTTGCAGGAATTACAGGCTATCAGCTTTATATCTGGTACAGGGATCATAAATACTGTGGACGCTGCGGCCGTCTTCTTGAGCAGGACGGAAAAGAGCGAATGCTCCGCTGCAGGGAGTGCGGCAATATGGTTTACCCTAAAATCTGTCCCGCAGTTATTATAGGTGTGACAGACGGCAGCAGAATACTGATGTCAAAATATGCCGGACGGACCTATAAAAAATACGCGCTTCTGGCAGGGTTTGCCGAGATCGGCGAGACACTGGAGGAGACTGTGAAGCGGGAAGTGATGGAAGAAGTGGGGCTGAAGGTGAAAAATATCCGGTATTATAAGAGCCAGCCGTGGTCTTTCAGCGACACACTGCTGATGGGATTTTACTGTGATCTGGACGGAACAGATGAGATCACTCTTGACCGGGAGGAACTTGCGCTTGCCGAGTGGTTTGAGCGGGAGGAGATTCCGGTGGAACCGTCCAGAGACAGTCTTACCAATGAGATGATTATGAAGTTTAAAAATGAAGAAGCACAGGAGGAATCAAAGTATGAGAGCAGTATTTGACGACAATCTGGTAACAGGAAATGAGATGATCGACGGACAGCATAAAGAACTGATCGAAAAGATCAACAAGCTTCTGGATAGCTGTGAGAACGGCAATGATAAAAGAGTAGCGATAACGACGCTGGATTATCTGGCAGATTACACAGAATTCCATTTCGGTGAAGAGGAAAAACTGCAGGAAGAGATCGGATATCCGGGAATTGAGGCACATAAAAAAGAACACGACAAACTTCGTGAAGTAGTAAAAGATCTTTATAATATGCTGGAAGAAGAAGAAGGACCGTCCAACGCATTTGTTGAGCAGGTCAACAGAAATGTAATTGAATGGCTGTATGGCCACATCAAGACATTTGACCGCTCGGTGGCAGAATATAAGTATATGAATACCAATAGTGAGCGGCTGTAAATTTGAATTTATCTGGGACATGGGACTGGAGAAGGTACGAAAATACTTGGATAC
>USFD01000072.1 GCA_900553885.1 uncultured Ruminococcus sp. | reverse complement strand
CTATCCGTAAGAAACTCCTGATTATTTCCGTTTTTTCAAAGCAGAAGTTCCTTTCACAATTCCTCATAAAGCGAAACCCAAAGGGAGGTTTAACGGCAAAGACAACGGTTGAACAGGACTGAATCCGGCCGGAAAAGTTCCGGATGCAGCTTAACGAATCCAGAGCATCAGTACTGCCTGCCGGATCGCCTGACTTTTTTGCCGCTAAAGTTCTGCCTTCGTTTCTTCTCCTTGGAATCCGAAATTGTGAGTGTAGAAACGCAGCCGGGGAGTCCGGACATGGTGCAGGAGAGCCGTAAAGCGGCGCCGGCACTTAGAGCGCGTCCTTTGCGCTCTTACGTACCGCTGCGCCGCGTTCCGAGCGAAAGCGTGCTCCCCGGCACCATGTCCGGACTCCCCGGCGGACGCTTCTACACCCACAAATTTAAATTTGAAAAGAAAACCTCTGTTTCTTGCAACTTCTTCTTTATGAGCTTATAATAAAAAAAACTTTTATGTGTACTCTTGATATTATATATACGGAGGTTAAACCGGGATGAGAAGATTAGTAAAATCTGTTCTGGCAGCAGTACTGGCGGCGTCTGCCGTTATTAGCCTTCCTGCGGTGGCATATGCAGATGGGACTGACGCGGAAGCGCTTAAGAAAAAATCTTATGAGACAGCGCCGGATACGAACAGCCTGAAGGGATGGCCGGAAGGCCCTAAGGTATATGCCGGATCTGCGATTATTATGGATATGGACAGCGGAGCCATATTGTATGGGAAAAACATAGAGGAAAAGCGGTATCCGGCCAGTATTACAAAGCTGCTGACAGCTCTGGTGGCAGTGGAAAATTCCAGTTTTGAAGATGAAGTTGTATTTTCAGATGACAGCATATCATTTCTGCAATACGATGATGCGCATATCGGAATGAAGCCGGGGGAGATCCTGAGCATGAAGGACGCTCTGTACGGACTGCTGCTTGCATCAGCAAATGAAGTGGCATACGCTATCGCGGAAAATGTCGGTGAAAAGATGGGCGGCGGATATGATACTTTTATTCAGAAAATGAATGACAGAGCGGCAGAGCTTGGCTGTACCGGTTCGCACTGGACGAACGCCAACGGACTTCATGATAAAAATCACTATACAACTGCTCATGATATGGCTCTGATTGCAGCGGCAGTATCAGAACATCAGGAACTGCTGGATATCATGCAGACGCTGAATTATACCATAGAACCGACAAATCTTGTGAAAGAGACGCGGACATTTCAGCAGCATCATAAGATGCTCTGGCAGGGAAACAGCAATTATTATAAGTACTGTATCGGAGGCAAGACCGGATATACAGATGATGCGGGTACAACCCTTGTAACAATGGCTGATAATGGTCAGATGCGGCTGGCGGCAGTTGTTCTCTATGACTACGGAACAGACGCCTATACAGATACCCGGGCAATGTTTGACTATACCTATTCCAATTTTTCAAAAGTCAGTCTGATGGAACAGGAGAAGCCGGACGAGATCAAAAGTTATGTGGATCCCGACGCATATGTAGTGCTTCCCCGGGGAATCGGCTATGAAGATCTTGAGATGGACATTACTGTTCTGGATGAGAAGGAAGGAACTGGAAAGGTGACCTACCTTTATCAGGGACAGAATGTAGGAAATACAGAGGTGATCCTTACGCCCGAATATATACAGGCGGCTACCGGTTATACTACCAGGCTTCATGTCAATGAAAAGTCAGCAGAGTTCGGGCATGATATCCGGGAAGGTAAGGGGCTTCCTCTGTGGGCCGGGATACTGATCGGCACAGCGGCGGCAGTAGCAGTACTGCTTGTATTTCTGGTTTCGGCCATCCTGCACCATAAGAGAAAAAGACTCAGGATCCGGCGGAGAAGACAGCAGATGCTTGCGGACAGAAGGAGAAGAGAGCGCCGGAGAACCTATGAGAGACAAAGAAGGCAGGAATGATAAAAAGGCAGACAGGACTTATGATGAGATCCTTGCAGTATATTTAAAAGAATAAAGGAGGAAGGGAAAATGTTTTGTAGAAATTGTGGAAGTGAGATGAAAGACGGGACAAAGTTCTGCCCCCGCTGTGGAACGCCCGTTGCGCCGGCGCATTCACCGGCGCAGGATATGGGCCCCCAGGATACGGGTACATATGGAACGGGGCAGCAGGGACAGCCTGCCGGAGGGCGGAACCAGTGGGCGGCTCAGCCCGGACAGCCGGCCGGAGGACCGCAGCAGTGGCAGGGAGAGCCGCCGCGGAAGAAAAAAGGTTCAAAGAAAAAGGTGATTATTCCGGTTGCTGCCGCGGCAGTAGTTGCGGCTGCGGGAATCGGCGCGTTCGCATTTACACAGAGTAATTTCTTCCAGTCGAAATTCTCCAGTCCGGAGGAATATTATCGTTCGGTAGAAGAGGCTTATATCGACAAGGAGATGGATGCGCTTTCCAACGCCGTTTCCGGGGAAGAGATTAATGAAATTACTGCCAGCGTACAGCTGGAAGACGCAGGCGTTGCAATGCTTGGCCTGAGCGGCTATATTTCTGATGCGGAGATAGCTGCTCTCGGGGATCTTGAGGCGCGCATAAGTACCGGAGAGAACAATGGTATTTCCGGAGCGCAGGCAGCGCTGTATTCCGGGGAGGAAAGCATTATCAGCGCAAATGCCGTAATCGATGCGGACAGTGGAAATCTGTATGTGCAGATCCCGGAGCTTTCCGAATCCTACATCCGGATCAGCCAGGACGCGGCATCCATGGACTTCGGAGAACTTCTCAACATGAACACGGTTCTGGATTTCAGCATGCTTCCGGATATGCTTCCGAAATATCTTGATGTGATGCTTGATTATACGACTGATGTGGAACGGCAGGATTCAACGCTGACGGTAGGCGGTATCAGCCAGGATGCCACTCTTCTGGAGGTAAGGATCGGCAGCGATCAGCTGAAGAATATTGCAGTAGATCTGATGGAACTGATGCAGAATGATAAAGACCTGGAAGAACTGCTGGTGAATCTGGGGGATTACATGATGGCAACAGATCCCTATTTCGGCTACACCGGCGAGGAGTTTTACGCTCAGGCAATGGATCAGCTGCAGGAAACGATAGATGAAGCCAGGGCGGAAGAAGTCCCGGAATCCGCAGCTGTTGAAATGGATGTGTGGGTTGACGGAGACGGAAATATTATCGGCAGAACCATTACTCTGATTGACAGCGAAGAGACGCTGGAAGTCTTTAACAGCCTTACAGCTGAGGACGGCGGAAATTATGCGACGGAGTTATCTGTCGGCGATATCAGCAACGGGGACTATGTATCTCTGGAAGGCGAGGGGACAGTGAATGGAAATCTTGCAGAGGGAAATTATTCTCTGAAATCAGCGGATGAAGAGGTTGCGCAGATCAGAGTGTCAGATTACGACGTGAAACTTGCAGAAGAAGGATATCTTAACGGCACCTTCCTCTTTACATCAGATGCGGACCCGAGTCTGGCCGGATACGAACTCCAGGCACAGATCAGTTCGGACAGAAGCAGTACCGATGCGGTTGTTTCGATTATGAGCAGTGAAGTGCCAATTGCCACGCTTAACCTGGGATTTTCCGGTGAAGGCTCCTATGAGCCCGTACTGCCGTCTGATGAGACAGTTTATGACGGGGACGACAGTGAAGATATGTCCGCGTATGAAAGCGAAATTGATCAGAATGCCCTGGAGGCCCGTATGAGAAACAACGCATTCCTGTCATGGATGATGGATAACTTATGATCCGGCAGAGATTTGTGACAGAAAAGACAGATTTATGTATAGAGACAGGCAGATACAGAATATGGAAACAATGATACAAATCAGAAATCTATCAAAACATTATGGCAGACGAAAGATTCTTGCCGGGATATCTCTTGATGTCCCGGCAGGAAGCTGTATTGGCATTCTTGGGGAAAATGGCTGCGGAAAGTCTACAATGCTTTCCATTCTGGCAGGCACGCTTCAGAGGGATACAGGAGAGTTCCTTTACGGGGAAGAAGATCTGTTTCAGAACCGCCGGCGCCATGCCCGGGCCGTAGGATATGTTCCACAGGGCACCCCCCTTCTAGAAGAGCTTACAGCGCTGGATAATCTGCGGCTGTGGTATAAGAACCGGAAGCAGATTGAGGAAGAGCTGGAAAACGGCGTTCTTGGCATGCTCGGAATACAGGATTTTCTGAAGGTTCCGGTTTCCCGGATGTCAGGAGGGATGAAGAAACGGCTGAGTATCGGGTGCGCAGTAGCGCATCGGCCTCAGATTCTTCTGATGGATGAGCCTTCTGCGGCGCTGGATCTGATCTGCAAGGAAAGAATCGCCAGCTATCTGATGGAATTTAAGCGTCAGGGCGGGATTGTGCTTCTGACCACACATGACATCCAGGAGATTCCGGTCTGCGATTCACTGTATATTCTGAAAAAAGGAAAACTGAATTTCTACGAGTATGACGGAAATTACCATCACCTTGTAGGAAATTTATAGGAGGCCGGGATGAGATATTTCCTTTTGCAAATCAAAAAAGTATGTAAGGCGCTTCCCTTTCTTCTTATTACAACCCTGGTGCTTACAGGGATCCTGGGTCTGCTGGCTCTGGCTCAGACGAGGGAGGCGCAGGCAGATGAAGGAAGGCAGAAGATCCGGCTTGGCATTGTGGGAGACGCGGAGGATGAATTTGTTAAGAATGGAATTTCTCTGCTCCAGGAGATGGATTCCTCCCGTTTTACCTGTACCATAGAGCAAATGACAGAGACAGAGGCCCGGCAGGAGCTGGAACGGCAGGAAATCAACGGATATCTGATAATACCTGATGACTTCGTGCGTTCTGTTATGTCGGGGGAAAATGATAAAGTGACATTTGTTACGGGAACTGCGCAGTATGGACTGGGAACTATGCTGGCGAGGGAACTGGCCGATGCGGTATCCACACTGCTGACAGAAACACAGTCCGGCATATATGCGTTTATCCGTTTCGCCCGGCAGGAAGGAGAGACGGATTCTCTGGACGAACAGATCCTTCAGATGAATTTCCGGTATTTTGATGTTGTACTTCCAAGGGCGAATATTTATGAGGTTGACACACCGGATTCTGCCTCGTTTCTTTCTGTACAGGGGTACTATTTCTGTTCGGTTCTTTTACTGTTTTTCCTCTTTTCCGGGACAGCCTCCTGTTATCTTTTTATCCGGCGGGAGGACTCTCTGGGACGGATGCTTGCCGTACAGGGACGGGGAGCCCTCGGCCAGTCTCTTGCTGAGTACGGAGCGTATTGTGTACTGACAGGTCTGAGTTATCTGGCCCTGTCAGTAATTCTGCTGTCAGTGTCCGCTGCGGCCGGGATAACAATACCGGAGCTGGAGGGAAATGGACCGGCGGGGCATATGAAAGTGCTTCTGGCCATGGCTCTGCTGATACCGGTGGTAAGCGCGCTGCAGTATTTCCTTTCTCAGCTGGTGCACAGTCTGGCCAGCGGAGTGCTGCTGAGTTTCTGCTGTGTGGCCGCCCTTGGCTATCTGTCAGGATGTTTTTATCCGCTGTCTTTTTTCCCGCCGTCCATACAGAAAATTTCCGCGTGGACGCCTGCAGGGCTTTTGATGGAATATATGCAGAGAATCCTTACCGGAGACGGCGCGGGAATGCTTCCGGTTCTGCTGATGCTGTGGGTTCTGCTGTTTGTGGGAGTATCCGTGGGCGTGAAAAAATTCCGGCTGGCACATTGAACCTGTTCGGATATGTGCGGACAGGGCTGATGAGGAAATGGGAAAAGTGAGGAAAGTTACATGATAAAAAACGGATTTACATGGTATCTGCTGCTTACGAAAAGACTGCTGAAAAAGCCGTCTTTCTGGGCTGTTCTGCTGCTTGTGCCTGTTATGGTGTTCGGCCTGGGGCTGGCAGCGCAGGAGGAATCTCATATTCTGCGCATTGCCGTTTATGCAGAGCCTTCCTCTGATCCGCTCGGCAGCCGGATTGCAGAAGACCTGGAAGAACTGGATGGAGTTGTGGAATATACAGTCTGCGGCACGGAAGAAGAACTCCGCAGAGAAGTGTCCCTTTCACAGGCAGACGCAGGTTATCTTCTTCCCGCTGAACTGACCGGTATGATGGAGGCATATCTGGCGGGCCGGGAAAGCGAACTCCCTTACGATGGACATCTGATCTCCGTAATCGCAAACGAGGATACGATTCAGCTGCAGCTTGCCCGGGAGCAGTTCTTTTCTGTTCTTTATCCCTATCTGTCCGAACTGGCGGCAGAACAATTTACCCTGGAGCAGAAAGAATTTGCCGGACTGAGTGAGGATTATGTAAGAGAGAGGATCCGTGCGCTGTACAGCGAAGAGCGGGTGGAGGACTCGATTTTCCGGTTTGCCTATGGAACCGATGCGCCGGAAGTGGATCTGGATCAGAACAGCTATGTGATGACCCCGGTCAGAGGTATGCTGTCTGTCTTTGTATTTTTTACAGGACTGACCATGGGAATGTATCTTATGAAAGACAGGAAGGCCGGAATGTTCCAGTGGGTCAGATACGGGAAAAAACCGCTGTATTACTGGCTCAGTATTCTGACCGGAACTGTTCTTGGCGGAATTGCCGCTTATCTGGGACTCTGGATTTCGGGTACATTTACAGAATGGTGGAGGGAACTGCCGCGGATGGCACTTCTTGTTCTGGCAGCTGCGGGATTTTCAGGTGTTTTATGTCAGCTGGTGAGAAATATGGCTGTGTACGGCGCGATGCTGCCTCTGCTGGTGCTTCTGTCAGTGGTGCTCTGTCCGGTGTTTGTTTCCTTCCACGGACTGGAGCCGCTGAAATCTCTGCTCCCGCCGTATTTTTATCTGAATGGCCTGCACAGCGCCAGGATTACCGGCTATCTGGCCGTATATGCTCTTGCGTCAAATGCCGCGGCGCTGCTCCTGCCCCGTCTGGAAGGGGGCCGGAATCTCATCAGAAAGGCTTGACGAACCGGGAAATTCTCTTTATAATAACTCTGTATTGAATTTCAAAGGAAAAAGTGATAACGGAGACAGTAGAAATCTGACGAACGTCGCAGCGAGCCGGGAAAGGTGGAAGCCCGGTATCAGTAGCAGATTATCGAAAATCACTCCCGAGCTGCAGTCCCTGAAATACATACAGAGTAAGGGCTGACGTAAGTTCCCGCGTTAGGGGGACGCATATGAAAGGCGTCTGTGCCTGAGTATGTTGTAACAGGTGGTAAAAACGAGAGATGGCTTTCGTCCTATTACAGGACGGAAGCTTTTTTTTCTTTCGGTCACAGATGTATTTGAAGCGTAGGGCCGACGTGGCCGGTGTATCCGGTGCGGATACGCTTTCGCTCGGAGAGGAACGCAGCGGTACGTAGGGCTGCAAAATACGCAGCCCAAGTGCCGGCGTCCCTCTACGCTCCTTACCAGACACACCGGCTACGTCGGCTTACCATACAGAAACATCTGTTTATCCGGAGAAAAAAAGATCTTGCCGGGACAGGGCCTTCAGTCGGAAGGTGGTTCCGGATCTTTCGGGTTTGATGAAAAGCTCTGTTTCATTCCGAGAAAAATTGCGCCCGCAATGGACACAGGACGCCGGCGGGCCAGCTAAAGAAAGGAAAATCAACATGTATAAGAAAGTCCCAACAGATATGAATTTTGTCGGCAGGGAAAAGGAAGTGGAGAAGTTCTGGGAGGAGAACCACATCTTCGAGAAGAGTATCGAAGAGCGTGAGGGATGTCCGGAATATATTTTCTACGACGGACCTCCGACTGCAAACGGAAAACCTCACATCGGTCATGTCCTGACCCGTGTTATCAAGGATATGATCCCCAGATACCGCACAATGAAAGGCTATATGGTTCCCAGAAAAGCAGGATGGGATACTCACGGCCTTCCGGTAGAGCTGGAAGTGGAGAAGTCTCTCGGCCTGGACGGAAAGGATCAGATCGAGGAATACGGTCTGGAGCCGTTTATCAAAAAATGTAAAGAGAGTGTATGGAAGTACAAAGGAATGTGGGAGGATTTCTCATCTACAGTCGGCTTCTGGGCTGACATGGAGCATCCTTATGTAACTTACCACAACACATTTATTGAATCCGAGTGGTGGGCGTTAAAGCAGATCTGGGATAAGGGCCTGCTCTATAAAGGCTTTAAGATTGTTCCCTACTGTCCCCGCTGCGGTACGCCTCTGTCCGCTCAGGAAGTGGCTCAGGGCTATAAGGATGTAAAAGAGCGCTCCGCGGTTGTAAGATTTAAGGTAAAAGACGAAGATGCCTATATCCTGGCATGGACCACCACACCATGGACTCTGCCGTCCAACCTGGCGCTCTGTGTAAATCCGGATGAGGATTATGCAAAGGTAAAGGCAGCAGACGGATATACCTACTATATGGCATGCGCGCTTCTTGACACTGTGCTTGGAAAACTGGGAGAAGAAGGCAAACCGGCATACGAGATCCTTGAGACATACAAGGGGACGGAGCTTGAGGGCAAGGAATATGAGCCCCTTTACCAGTGCGCGGCGGATGCGGCTGCAAAGCAGAATAAGAAAGCATTTTATGTGACCTGTGACACATATGTTACACTGACAGACGGTACCGGTGTTGTTCACATCGCGCCGGCGTTCGGTGAGGACGACGCAAATGTAGGAAGAAAATATGACCTTCCCTTTGTACAGCTTGTGGACGAGAAAGGAAACATGGCGGAATCTACGCCCTTTGCCGGACTGTTTGTAAAGAAAGCGGATCCGGAAGTATTAAAGGATCTGGACGCAAGAGGACTGCTCTTTGACGCGCCGAAATTTGAGCACAGCTACCCGCACTGCTGGAGATGTGACACGCCGCTGATCTACTATGCAAGGGAATCCTGGTTTATCAAGATGACGGCAGTGCGTGATGATCTGATCGCAAATAATAATACAATTAACTGGATCCCGGAGAGTATCGGAAAAGGCCGCTTCGGCGACTGGATCGAGAATGTACAGGACTGGGGCATCAGCCGGAACCGTTACTGGGGAACTCCGCTGAATATCTGGGAGTGCGAGTGCGGACACATGCATTCCATCGGCAGCATCGCAGAGCTGAAAGAAATGTCCGATAACTGCCCGGATGATATCGAGCTGCACCGTCCGTATATTGACGCGGTGACCATCAGGTGTCCGAAGTGCGGCAAAGAGATGCACCGTGTGCCGGAAGTAATCGACTGCTGGTTCGACAGCGGTTCCATGCCCTTTGCGCAGCATCATTATCCTTTTGAAAATCAGGAATTATTTAAAGAACAGTTCCCGGCGGACTTTATTTCCGAGGCGGTAGACCAGACAAGAGGCTGGTTCTACTCCCTGCTGGCGATCTCCACACTGATTTTCAACAAGGCGCCTTATAAAAATGTTATTGTTCTGGGCCATGTTCAGGATGAAAACGGCCAGAAGATGAGTAAGTCCAAAGGAAATGCAGTGGATCCTTTTGATGCGCTGGAGAAATACGGCGCAGACGCAATCCGCTGGTACTTCTATATCAACAGCGCGCCCTGGCTGCCCAACCGTTTCCATGGCAAAGCTGTAACCGAAGGTCAGAGAAAGTTCATGGGAACGCTGTGGAACACATATGCATTTTTTGTTCTGTACGCGAATATTGACAACTTTGACGCTACAAAATATACACTGGAATATGACAAACTTTCCGTTATGGATAAATGGCTGCTGTCTAAAATGAACACCATGGTAAAAGCAGTGGACAATCATCTTGAAAATTACCGTATTCCTGAAGCAGCACGTGCTCTCCAGGAGTTCGTAGATGACATGAGCAACTGGTATGTAAGACGCAGCCGCGAACGTTTCTGGGCAAAGGGAATGGAGCAGGATAAGATCAATGCATACATGACTCTGTACACCGCACTGGTTACTGTTTCCAAGGCGGCAGCGCCCATGATTCCGTTTATGACAGAGGAGATCTATCAGAATCTTGTCTGCAGCATTGACAAAGACGCGCCGGAAAGCATCCATCTGTGCCTCTTCCCTGAAGTAAAAGAGGAGCAGATCGATCCGGAGCTGGAGCAGAATATGGATAACGTGCTCAAGCTGGTTGTTATGGGACGTGCCTGCAGAAACGCGTCCAACATAAAGAACCGCCAGCCTATCGGTCAGATGTTTGTAAAAGCCGGATTTGAGCTTCCGGAATTCTATCAGGAAATCGTAGCAGATGAACTGAATGTGAAGAATGTTAAATTTACGGAAGATGTAAGAGAATTTACTTCATACAGTTTTAAACCCCAGTTAAAGACTGTAGGCCCGAAATATGGTAAACTGTTAGGTGGCATAAAAGCTGCTCTTGACAGCTTGGACGGCAACGCCGCGATGGATGAGATCAATGCGTCCGGCGCTCTGAAGCTGGATGTAAACGGACAGGAAGTGACGCTTTTCAAAGAAGACCTTCTGATTGACACGGCCCAGGTAGAAGGCTATGTGTCTGAGAATGACAACGGAATTACGGTAGTTCTCGACACTAATCTGACACCGGAACTTCTGGAGGAAGGCTTTGTCCGTGAGATCATCAGCAAGATCCAGACCATGAGAAAAGAAGCAGACTTTGAAGTTATGGACAGAATCCGCGTAACTTATGATGGAAGTGAAAAGGCAGAAGCCGTTTTTGAAAAGAACAGCACGGAAATCGCCGGCGAAGTTCTGGCCGACGAGGTTGTAAAAGCGCAGCCTGCAGGCTATGTGAAGGAGTGGAAGATCAACGGTGAAGCGGTTACAATGGGTGTTGAAAAGGAAGGAAAGTAATACAATGTTCAGCAAAAGATTTGAAAAAGAAACATTTAAGCAGACGGTAAAGGACAATATCAGGACTTTATACAGAAAAACGATTGAGGAAGCAAACCCGCAGCAGGTATTTCAGGCTGTGTCCTACGCAGTAAAGGATGTCATCTTTGACGACTGGTTTGCTACACAGAAAGCATATGACAAAGCGGACGCGAAGACAGTCTACTATATGTCAATGGAATTCCTTATGGGCCGTGCTCTGGGAAATAACCTGATTAACATGACAGTATATAAAGATGTGAAGGAAGCCCTGGATGAGATGGGAATTGACCTGAATGTCGTAGAAGATCAGGAGCCGGACGCGGCTCTTGGAAACGGAGGTCTGGGAAGACTTGCGGCATGTTTCCTTGATTCCCTGGCTACCCTGAATTATCCGGCGTACGGCTGCGGCATCCGCTACCGCTACGGGATGTTCAAACAGGAGATCCGGGACGGCTACCAGGTTGAGGTTCCGGACAACTGGCTCAAAGAGGGCAACCCCTTTGAGCTCTGCAGAGAAGAGTATGCGAAGGAAGTCCGCTTCGGCGGAAATATCCGTTTTGAAAAGGATCCGGTAACAGGAAAGGACAAATTCATTCAGGAGAACTATGAATCCGTTCTGGCTATTCCCTACGATATGCCTATCGTAGGATATGGCAACCATGTGGTAAATACCCTGCGTGTGTGGGACGCGAAGGCCATTACAGACTTCAAGCTGGATGAGTTTGACAGAGGAAATTATCATAAAGCGGTTGAACAGGAAAATCTGGCAAAACTGATCGTTGATGTTCTCTATCCGAATGACAATCACTATTCCGGAAAAGAACTTCGTCTGAAACAGCAGTATTTCTTTATTTCAGCAAGCCTTCAGGCGCTGATTGCAAAGTACAAAAAGAAACACAGCGATGTGCGTAAGCTCTATGAAAAAGTAGTGATTCAGATGAACGATACCCATCCGACAGTTGCTGTGCCGGAGCTGATGAGACTTCTCATCGACGAAGAAGGCTTAAGCTGGGAAGAGGCATGGGATGTTACAACAAAGACCTGTGCATATACAAACCATACAATTATGGCTGAGGCTCTTGAGAAATGGCCCATCGACCTGTTCTCCAGACTTCTCCCGCGTATTTACCAGATCGTACAGGAGATCGACCGCCGCTTCCTGATCAGAGTCCGTGAAATGTATCCGGGCAATGAGCAGAAAGTAAAGAAGATGGCGATCCTTATGGACGGCCAGGTCCGCATGGCGAATATGGCTATTATCGCAGGATTTTCTGTAAACGGTGTTGCAAAGCTCCACACAGAGATCCTGGAGCACCAGGAGCTGAAGGACTTTTATGAAATGATGCCGGAGAAATTCAACAACAAGACAAACGGTATTACCCAGAGAAGATTTCTGGCTCACGGCAATCCGCTGCTGTCGGACTGGATTACAGATAAGATCGGCGACGGCTGGATTACAGACCTGTCCCAGATCGCAAAGCTGAAACCCTATGTGGAAGATGAGGACGCAAGACGTGAATTCATGCAGATCAAATACCAGAACAAAGTACGCCTTGCAAAATACATCAAAGAACACAATGGCATTGACGTGGATCCGCGCTCCATTTTTGACGTGCAGGTAAAACGTCTCCACGAATATAAGCGCCAGTTCCTGAATATACTGCATATTATGTACCTGTACAATAAGATCAAGGAACATCCGGAAATGTCCTTCTATCCGAGAACATTTATCTTCGGCGCGAAGGCGGCGGCAGGCTACCTCCGCGCGAAAGAGACAATCAAGCTGATCAACTCTGTGGCAGATGTTGTCAACAATGACAGAAGCATCAACGGCAAGCTGAAAGTTGTCTTCATTGAGGACTACCGGGTATCCAATGCAGAAATTATTTTTGCCGCGGCGGATGTCAGCGAGCAGATTTCCACAGCATCCAAAGAGGCTTCCGGTACAGGAAACATGAAGTTTATGCTTAACGGCGCGCCTACGCTGGGAACAATGGACGGAGCCAACGTGGAGATCGTTCAGGAAGTCGGAGAAGAGAACGCATTTATCTTCGGTCTGAGCTCACAGGAAGTTATCAATTATGAGAATAATGGCGGCTATAATCCGCAGGAAATCTACTTCAACGACTGGGAACTGAAACGTGTCGTAGACCAGCTTATGGACGGCACTTATTCCCATGGCGATCACAATATGTATAAGAATCTGTACAACTCACTGCTGAATACGCAGAGTACAGATAAGCCGGATATGTACTTCATTCTGAAAGACTTCCGTTCTTACGCAGATGCGCAGAAGAGAGTGGAAGAGGCTTACAGAGACCAGCAGAGATGGTCCAGAATGGCTATGCTGCAGACCGCGTGCAGCGGAAAATTCTCCTCAGACAGAACCATCGAGGAGTATGTAAGAGATATCTGGAAACTGGATAAGGTAGAGGTTCCGTCAGGCCAGGAAGCATAAAAGGAGGCATATATGGATCACGCATATTATGAAAGTTCCTATTATCAGGCGAACAGCTCACAGGATACAGTGGGAATGGCCGTTTTATCCATTTATCTGATCATTCTGGCACTGGTTCTTATTTTCAGCCTGGTCAGTTATATTCTTCATTCCATAGGGCTTTATACAATTGCGGGCCGTCTGGGAATGAGCAATGCGTGGCTTGCCTTTATCCCGTTTGCGAGAACCTGGCTGCACGGTGAGCTGGCAGGAGAAATTTCGCTGAAAACAAAGAAAATCAGGAATCCGGGAGTATGGAAACTGGTTATGCCGATTATATCAGGCGGAATATTCTTTGTCTTCTATATTTTGTTTCTTCTGATCAGCGGTGTGGGTATATTTCTGAATCTCAGCTCGTCCGGAAGAAATGACGGTCTGAGCGTGGGAACAATAATGGGAATCCTGTTCTTTCTTATCATATGGATTCTTATTGCAGTATTATACAGTGCAGCTTATCAGGTGTTATGTGTGTTAATTAATATACAGATTTACGGAAGATTCACTTCAAGGAATATGGCGGTTGTTCATGCTGTACTTTCCGCTCTGATTCCCCTTTATGAATCAATCTGTACTTTTGTAATCCGTAATAAGAGTTTTAATCCCGGAATGGGACCTCATATTCCCCGGCAGCCGTACGGGATGCCCCATCCTGGTATGACTCCGCCGCCGGCAGGGCAGGGAATCTCTCCGCAGAATTTCGGACCGGGACCGGCAGGAAGCGGTCCCCGGGAAGCGGAAGAACGTCCGTTTCAGGGGGCATCCGGAGAGCCGGAGCAGAATCATCCGGTATAATAAGTTCTGATAACAGACAGTCCTTCATATGATAGAATATGGAGGACTGTTTTTTATGAGACGGTATGATGTAGAACAAAAACTGAAGTCTGCGGCGGCGTTTCTTATTATTCTGATTCTGTTTCCTTATATTGTCTCAGTATTTGTAAGCGGAACCGGTGTCAGAGCCGACCGGAAAGAAGAAGGGACATATGTGCAGGTAAAAACAGAAGACGCCAGGGGAAAGATACAGACAGAAGAACTGGGATGGACGGAATATCTGGTGGGCATTCTGGCGGAAGACCTGCCCCGGAATACAGAACATGAGGCGGTAAAGGCCCAGGCTGTGCTGGTTCGTACCAGTCTTTACCAGATGCTGAGCAAAGAGGACAAGACACTGGAAGCCGACTATCTGACCAGAGAGGAAATGCAGGAAAAGTGGGGACTATCAGATTATCAGCAGATTTATGACAGTTACAGCCAGGCAGTGGAAGAAACGGATAATATCGTGCTGTGGTACGGGGATGGTTATCCCTGGGTGCCTTTCCACCAGTCCAGTAATGGAATGACCAGAAGCGCGGAAGAGGTAACGGGCAGCCCGGATTACCCATATATTGCAGCCAGAGAGTGTCCGCTTGACAAAGAGGCGGAAGATGAAATCCAGGTATTTTCTTTTGATTACAGCGAGATTCAGGAAAAATGCCGGGATTTTCTTGTCGCAGCGGAGGGGGAAGCAGAGGCGCAGCAGGGATACTCCTTTGGAGACTTCGAAATTCAGTCCAGGGATTCAGCCGGGTATGTACAGAAACTCAGAATCGGAAAAACTGTGTGCACAGGGGATCAGTTCCGGGATGCACTGTCTCTTCCGTCCAGTGATTTTTCCTTCAGCGAGGATGGAGAAAAAATAAAAATAACGACCACAGGCAAAGGACATGGACTGGGAATGAGCCTGTGGACCGCCAATGAAATGGCGAAAGAAGGCAAAACCTACGAAGAGATTTTAAACTTCTTTTTTGAGGGAACCTCTCTGAAAAATGACGTGCAGGAATCGGATTTGATTTAATTTTGTCTGGCAGAATAAGACATCATTTTTCTGGCAAAGATATAGTCAGAGGTGATGATTATGAATAAGAATGAAAAGCCGTCCTTATGGAGAGGAAAAGGCGCTGCGGTTGGAATCGTGATCTGCTTTGTCGCAGTCATTGCTATGGTTGGGGCATATACATTCAATAACTATCAGAAGCAGATTGACGAGCAGGTGGCAAAAGCCGAACAACAGGCAGAGGAGCTTACAAAAGAAACAGAAGAAACTACCACAGATGATATTGTACTGCCGGAGGCAGAAGAGGAGACACAGGAATCAGAAACGGAAACAGCAGAAGAACAGCTTCCAATGGAAAATGATACACAGACAGAGGAGAATGAAGCTTCTGCAGAAGAGTCGGCGGCTTCAGGAGATAATACATCAGGTGTATGGTTCAGCGAAGACAGTATTCTTGAATGGCCTGCAAGCGGTGCGGTCATTATGGGATACAGTATGGATCAGACCGTATTCTTTCAGACTCTTGAGCAGTACAAATATAATCCCGCGCTGATTGTAGGCGGTGAAACCGGGGAAACCATCGGCGCGTCTGCTCCGGGAATTGTCACGAATATCGAGCAGACAGCCCAGACCGGGACAACCGTAACTCTGGACATGGGAAATGGCTACAGCGCAGTGTACGGCCAGCTCAAAGAAGTCCCCGTATCTGTGGGCGACTATGTGGGAACCGGAGAGACAGTGGGATATCTGAGCGAGCCCACCAAGTACTACAGCGTGGAAGGGCCGAACCTGTATTTTGAAGTGCTCAAAGACGGAGAGCCCGTTGATCCGATGAACTATATGGAGTAAGAATCCGGATTTGCCGAAATGACTTTCCGGATAGCAGACACAAACCGGAAGAGACAAAGAAG
>USFD01000071.1 GCA_900553885.1 uncultured Ruminococcus sp. | reverse complement strand
CTCTTTTTATTTAAGAATAATTCCTATCTTTGCCAATAATAATTATACACTAACTGTCCGGCAACGGACCGAAATTTTGCCGCAGGCACAAAATCGACAGTTTATCGCCTTTCTGCGCTCTTGTCACAGGGAAGGGAATGGGGTAAAATGGTTACATCCGGGATAAAAACCGGATAATGAAAAGAGAAAAGACTTTAGAAATAACAGACAGGTGAATTTATGAATCAGAAAACTCTGACAAAACTGGAATATGATAAAATCATCGGGCTTCTGGAAGAGGAGACCTCTTCCTTCCGCGGGCGCCAGCTCTGCCGGAGACTTAAGCCCATGACTGATCTGAATAAAATCAATACCTTTCAGGAGCAGACGGCTGCCGCTTTTACGAGAATTATCCGGAAGGGCCGCTTTTCCTTCGGCGACGCCGCTCCCATAGAGGAGTCTATGAAACGGCTGGAAATCGGAGGGGACTTAAGCATTTCCGAACTTCTGCGCATCTGCCGTCTTCTGAAAAACACAGCCCGGGCCAAATCTTACGGCAGACACGATACGCAGGAAGACTCTGCCGACTGCCTGGACGAGTATTTTGATCTTCTGGAACCGCTGACGCCTCTGGCAAATGAAATCGACCGCTGCATTATCTCCGAAGATGAGATCGCAGACGACGCCAGCAGTGAGCTGAAACGGATCCGCCGGAACATGAACGCGATCAATGACCGGGTGCACACTACCCTTAACGGCCTTGTAAACGGATCGTTGCGTTCCTATCTTCAGGATCCGATCATTACCATGCGGGGAGACCGCTACTGTCTTCCTGTAAAAGCAGAATACAGAGGACAGGTGCAGGGACTGATCCACGATCAGTCTTCCACCGGCTCCACATTATTTATTGAGCCTATGGCTGTCGTAAAACTGAATAATGATCTTAAAGAACTTTATGCAAAGGAGCAGGAAGAAATTCAGGCCATCCTTGCAGACCTGAGCGGTCAGGCCGCTTCTTATGTGGAAGAAATCCGCCAGGACTACCGGTCCATGACGGATCTGGACTTTATATTTGCCCGGGGCGCACTGGCTCTGTCCATGCAGGCCAGCCGTCCGGTATTCAATCAGGAGGGCCGCATCCGTATCCGGGAAGGGCGTCATCCTCTTCTGGATCCCCGTACCGTAGTGCCTATCACGGTTTCTCTGGGAGAAGATTTCACCCTTCTGATCATTACAGGACCCAATACAGGCGGAAAAACCGTTTCACTGAAAACGGTAGGCCTGTTTACACTGATGGGGCAAGCCGGACTTCACATCCCCGCCGGGGATCGTTCGGAACTTGCCGTTTTCCGCCAGGTTTATGCAGATATCGGAGATGAACAGAGCATTGAGCAGAGTCTGAGTACTTTCTCTTCTCATATGACAAATATTGTCTCCTTCCTGAAAAAAGTAGATGAACAGTCCCTTGTACTGTTTGACGAGCTGGGGGCAGGTACAGATCCCACGGAAGGAGCTGCTCTTGCCATTGCTATTCTGTCCTATCTTCACAAAAGAGGCATCCGCACAATGGCGACCACCCATTACAGCGAGCTGAAAGTATATGCGCTTTCCACAGAGGGCGTGGAAAATGCCTGCTGCGAATTTGACGTGGAAAGCCTGCGTCCTACTTACCGTCTGCTTATCGGTATTCCCGGAAAGAGCAACGCATTTGCCATTTCCGGAAAGCTTGGGCTTCCCGAGTTTATTATTGAGGACGCCAGGAAACGGCTGAGCGAGCAGGATATTTCCTTTGAAGATCTGCTCGCCGATCTGGAAGCCAGCCGCCGTACAATTGAGCAGGAGCGGGCGGAGATCCAGGCATACAGAAAAGAAACCGAGGAGCTCAAGGCTCAGGCCCAGCAGCGCCGGCAGAAACTGGAAGAACAGCGGGACCGGATTATACGGGAGGCAAACGAAAAAGCCAACGCAATCCTGCGGGAGGCAAAAGAAGTGGCAGATGAGACAATCCGTAATTTCCACAAATTCGGTAAAGAAAATATTTCAGCCGCCGAGATGGAAAAAGAGCGGGAGCGTCTCAGACAGAAAATAAAAACCACCCAGGCCAACGCCGCGGTCAAACCGCAGAAGCAGAAGAAAAAATACAAAGCCAGCGATTTCAGACTGGGAGAGTCCGTAAAAGTTCTGAGTATGAATCTGACCGGAACCATCCATTCTCTCCCGGACTCAAGAGGAAATGTAACCGTGCAGATGGGCATTCTCCGCTCCCAGGTAAATATTTCCGACCTGGAAATCATAGAAGAGCCTGCGCCGTATTCTTCAAAAAAATTCAGCCGCACTTCCAAAAGCAGTATGAAAATGGGCAAATCCCTTTCTGTAAGTCCGGAGATCAATCTCCTTGGCAAAACAGTAGACGAAGCTGTAGCGGAACTGGACAAATATCTGGATGACGCGCTTCTCTCACACCTGAATACTGTGCGGGTTGTCCATGGAAAAGGCACCGGTGCGCTGCGCAAAGGTATCCACGAATACCTGAGGCGCCAGAAACATGTAAAGTCCTACCGTCTGGCCGAATTCGGAGAAGGAGACGCCGGAGTTACAATCGTAGAACTGGGATAAAAGGAGGGGAAAATAATTATGATAGGAAAACAGAAAATTCTGATTGTCGATGACGACGAAAATATTGCCGAACTGATTTCACTTTATCTTACAAAAGAGTGTTTTGATACAAAAATTGTACACAACGGGGAAGACGCACTGTCCGCATTTGAAACCTACAGTCCGAATCTTGTTCTCCTGGATCTGATGCTCCCCGGTATTGACGGCTACCAGGTATGCCGGGAAATCCGGGCGAAATCCGCCACCCCCATTATTATGCTTTCCGCAAAGGGAGAGGTATTTGACAAGGTACTGGGGCTGGAGCTGGGAGCAGACGATTATATTATGAAACCTTTCGACTCCAAAGAGATGGTGGCAAGAGTCCGCGCCGTGCTGCGCCGTTATCAGCCTGCCAAAACAGCGGAATCCCCGAAAGAAAAGGCAAAATATGTAGAATATGAAGGTCTGGTCATCAATCTGACCAACTATTCCGTCATGTGTGACGGCAGACAGGTGGATATGCCTCCCAAAGAGCTGGAACTGCTTTACTGTCTGGCCTCGTCACCGAATCAGGTTTTTACCCGGGAACAGCTGCTCGACCGCATCTGGGGCTATGAATATATCGGCGATACACGAACCGTAGACGTTCATATCAAGCGGCTCCGTGAAAAGATCAAAGATCATCCCCGCTGGAAGCTGAGTACAGTGTGGGGAATCGGCTATAAATTTGAGACCAAATAACACCGGAGTATTAACCAATGAAAAGCATTCTGCATTTAAAATTTATTGTGCTGTATATTATATTCGGCTTTCTGTGCATTTTTACAACCGCCACACTGGCCGAAGAACTGATCCAGAACCAGCTGGAAGATGACACCTCCCAGACCCTTTACCGGGAAGCCACGCTGATTGCAAACGACTATCTGCCGTCTTACTTTTCAGACTCTTCTTCTGTTCAGTCGGTTCAGGCTCAGCTTGCCGCCATGAGACTTTATCTGGACTCCTCGCTTTGGTTTGTTTCCAGCGACGGAACCATGATCACCTCCTCCAACCTGGAAGGCACCTCTTCCCCCGAGGCAATCGAGGACTTCGACCCGGCGGAAATCGGCGGCAGCCAGTATATTACAGGGACTTATCATGGATATTTTGATGAGGACATGATCACCGTCATGGCTCCGGTTACCCAGGGCTTTTCCACCAAAGGCTACCTGCTGATTCATTCGCCTATGTCCGTGATCGAGGAAAACTGTTCCGAGATTATGGTTTCCGTGTACATTTGTCTGGGCGTAATCTTCCTGCTGTCCTTCATCTTTCTGCTGGGGTTTCAGTTTTTCGTATACAATCCTCTCAAGCAGATATCAGAAGCGGCAAAGCAGTATGCCTCAGGCAATCTGGACTATGAGATTCCCGTCTACACCCATGACGAGATGGGATATCTGTCCGCATCACTGAACTATATGGCGGTGCAGCTTAAGGATATGGATGATTATCAGAAGAAAATCGTGGCAAATGTATCCCACGATTTCCGTTCTCCTCTGACCTCAATTAAAGGATATCTGACCGCCATGACAGACGGTACGATTCCTCCGGAAATGTATCAGAAATATCTGAACATCATCCTTTTTGAGACAGAACGCCTGACTGATCTGACAAAAGATCTGCTCACGCTCAATGAGTTTGACACCAAAGAACTTCTCCTGGATAAAACCCGTTTTGACATCCAGGAAGTCATAAAAAGCACAGCTGCTTCTTTTGAAGGAGTGTGCACGCCAAAGCACATTTCCATCCGGCTGCTGCTCCTGCCGGGCGCTGTTCCGGTAAACGCCGATATGCGTAAAATCCAGCAGGTTCTTTATAATCTGATTGATAATGCGGTAAAATTCAGCGAGAATGAATCTACGATTACAGTGGAAGTGGCGGAAAAAAACGAAAAAGTATTCGTTTCTGTAAAAGACCGGGGCATGGGAATCCCCAAAAAAGACCTGAACAAAATATGGGAGCGTTTCTATAAATCCGATCTGTCCAGAGGAAAAGACAAAAAGGGCACCGGACTGGGGCTCTCCATTGTAAAAGAAATCATCCAGGCACATGATGAACATATCAATGTGGTCAGTACAGAAGGAGTAGGAACCGAGTTCATCTTCTCCTTAAGTAAGGCGGATGTGTAGGGAACGGAGGGGAAAACGTACGAAAACCGATGCGGAAATATTGTGATACCCCCCCCTCCCAGATGCTGGCGTGTGGATTTGTCTCCGCTTCGAAATTCCAGAAAAATTAAAGGTCCGGGGATCTGATTAAAAACAAGGCACCGAATGAAGAACTCGCTTCGCTCAAACAACTTCATTCCATGCCTTAACATCAGATCCCCGGGCCTTAACTTTTTCTACGAATTTCTCCGAGTCACCAAATCCACACGCCAGCATCTTTACGGCAGTTTTTCCCAACACTCCTCCATCCCTTTTCTGCGCTTTCTCCCCCTCCGTTTCCGACACATCCCGGCCGGAAGAGTCAGGCCGGTGTCTGCAGTTTTCTGATGCGACTTTTGGAGACGGCCGCCGGGGGATTCCGGTGACTTGGAGCGGATAGAAGGAAAAACAAGGTCCCCGGAAACTGACGTTAAGCTTTAAAAAGGATTTGTTCGAGCAAAGCGGGTTATCCTTTTTAAAGATTGTCCTTAGTCAGTTTCCGGGGACCTTATTTTTTCCTATCCGCAAAACGGAGCCGGAATTTTCCGGCCCCGTCTCCAGATATGTCTTTGAAAACCTTCTGTTGCTATTCTCTTATCACAGATTCCACTTCTTGTCCTGGGCAAGGCGCAGACGGTTCATGGCTCTGGCCAGGGAAGCCTGTGTGTGATAGTACTGCTGTATGCTTCGTTTCTGGCGCATCTGCTCCTCCGCCCGCTCTTTCTGTTCCTGAGCACGGCGGACATCTATATCTTCCGGTCTTTCGGCCGTATCTACCAGAAGCGTCACACGGTTATTTACGATCTCCGCAAATCCGGTTCCCACAGCGATCTCGTTCCATTTGCCCTCTTCTACTTCCATCCGGGCAATTCCGACTTCAACAGCAATCACCATGTTCTCATGATGCGGAAGGAGTCCTACCTCCCCGTCCGGCGCTGGAATAATCAGATTGCGGCATCTTCCTTCATAAAACACTTTATCGCTTGCAATTATTTTCAGACCAAATGTATCCATTTATACCAACTCCTGCTATGCTTCCGCCTGCTCAGCCTTCGCCTTTGCAATAACATCATCAATTGTTCCGACATTAAAGAAAGCAGATTCCGGATATTCGTCCATTTCTCCGTCAATAATCATCTTAAATCCACGGATGGTCTCCTTCAGCGGCACATATTTTCCCGGAATACCGGTAAATGTCTCTGCCACAAAGAACGGCTGGGACAGGAAACGCTGAATCTTTCTGGCGCGCATTACTGTAGCCTTATCCTCGTCGGAAAGCTCTTCCATACCCAGAATTGCGATAATATCCTGCAGCTCTTTATATTTCTGGAGAATTGCGATTACTTTGTTCGCGACTTCGTAATGTTCCTCGCCGACTACATCTGCCTCCAGAATACGGGAACTGGACTCCAGCGGATCTACTGCCGGGTAAATTCCCTGTTCTACGATCTTTCTGGAAAGTACCGTGGTGGCATCCAGATGAGCAAATGTTGTCGCAGGCGCCGGGTCTGTCAGATCATCTGCCGGAACGTATACGGCCTGCACACTGGTAACAGAACCGTTCCTTGTAGATGCGATTCTCTCCTGCAGCTCACCCATTTCTGTTGCCAGAGTGGGCTGGTATCCTACTGCTGACGGCATACGTCCCAGCAGAGCGGACACCTCGGAACCCGCCTGTGTAAAACGGAAAATATTGTCAATAAACAGCAGAACGTTCTGATGCTGCTCATCGCGGAAATATTCTGCCATGGTAAGTCCTGTCTCAGCCACACGCATACGCGCTCCGGGGGGCTCGTTCATCTGTCCGAACACCAGGGCTGTTTTCTCCAGAACTCCGGATTCTTTCATTTCCGTCCAGAGGTCATTTCCTTCACGGGAACGTTCGCCGACTCCGGTAAAGATGGAATATCCGCCGTGCTCTGTGGCAATGTTGCGGATCAGCTCCTGAATCAGCACGGTTTTCCCCACGCCGGCGCCGCCGAACAGACCGATTTTTCCGCCTTTTGCATACGGAGCCAGAAGGTCGATAACCTTGATTCCGGTTTCCAGAATCTCCACAACCGGGCTCTGGTCTTCAAATGTAGGCGGATTTCTGTGAATTACCCATCTTTCCGCGCCGTCATCAATGGGAGTGCCGTCATCAATGGTTTCGCCGAGTACGTTAAACAGTCTGCCCAGCGTCTGCTCGCCTACAGGAACCTGAATTCCGGCTCCTGTAGCTGTCACTTCCATATCCTTGCACAGACCCTCGCTGGCAGACAGCATCAGGCAGCGCACCTCATTATTTCCGAGGTGCTGTGCAACCTCCATAATGCACTTTTTCCCGTTATTCACAACTTCCAGTGCATCTTTGATAAAAGGGAGATCGCCGTCTTCAAATACTACGTCAACAACAGGCCCCATGACCTGTGTGATTCGTCCTTTATTCATACTTATCTCTCACTTTCTTCAGCTCTTTTTCTGCTGCGCTCTTGCACCGCCGCAGACCTCTGTAATCTCCTGCGTAATTGCGGCCTGTCTCGCCCTGTTATACACAATAGACAGTTCGCTGATCAGGCTCTCGGCGCTGTCTGTGGCAGATTTCATAGCCATCATGCGGGCATTGTGCTCGCTGGCATACGCTTCCACAAGGCAGCCGTAGATCATACCGGTAATATAATTCGGCACGATTGCCTTCATTACGGCTTCCACCGACGGATAAAGAGCAATGGCTTCGCGGTGCACATTGAGAGGCATTTTCATCTCATTGAAAGAACTTTTCTCAAGAGGAAGAAGCCTCAGTGTCTCAGCGTCTGCCTGCACGGAATTCTCCATCCGTGTATATACGATATGAATCTCGTCCAGCCTGCCATGCCGGAATTCATCAATCAGTACTCCTGAGATATCCCTGGCTCTGTGCATGGTCGGCTTCTGCACAGTGTACTGAAAACTGTTCTCTATTTCGACTCCATGCTTTTTAAAATAATGCCGCCCCAGTTCTCCCACAATATACAGTTTGTGCTGCCCCGGTCTTGCCAGGATCTCCTCTGCCAGTTTTACTACATTGTGATTGTATGCTCCGGCAAGTCCCTTATCTGCTGTTACGACAATTGTGCCGATCTTTCTTTCTTCTGCCGGAATCTTGTCCCGCATGTCAAAGAAAGGATGCTCCAGATCCGGCACGTGCCGCAGAATTCTCGATATTTCTCCCTGCAGCGCATAGAAATACGGCTCTGTATCAGCCAGTTTTTTTCTTGCGTGCGTCATCTTGGAAGAGGAAATCATATACATGGCATTGGTAATCTTCATTGTGTCTTTGACACTGTTGATTCTGCTCTGTATCTCTCTGATATTTGCCATAGTATCACCTGCTCTTTTTAAAATCCTTCCTTAAATTCACGGGCTTTTTCCACGATCCTGCCGATCATCTCGTCAGACAGTACTTTCTTCTCCTCGATCTCCTGTCCGATTTCCGGATAGTTCAGATCAAAGAAGCGAAGCATATCTCCCTGGAATTTCTTAATCTGTGTCTTCTCAACTCCCAGCAGAACTTTGTGGGTAGCCGCGCACAGTGTAATTACTTTTTCGTGAAGGCTCAGAGGCTGTCCCAGAGGCTGCTTTAACAGCTCCATCAGACCGCTTCCGTATTCCAGCTGCTCCTTGGTCGCCGCATCCAGATCAGAACTGAACTGGGTAAATACTTCCATCTCTCTGTACTGTGCCAGATCGATACGGATACTTCCGGACGCTTTCTTCATGGCCTTTGTCTGTGCCGCACCGCCTACACGGGAAACAGAAAGTCCTACATTTACAGCCGGACGCATACCGGATGCAAACAGACCGCTCTCAAGGAAAATCTGTCCGTCAGTAATGGAAATTACATTGGTCGGGATATAAGCGGATACGTCTCCTGCCTGTGTCTCGATAATCGGGAGGGCTGTAATAGAACCGCCGCCCTTCTCCTCGCTTAAGCGGCTGGATCTCTCCAGAAGTCTTGAGTGAAGGTAAAATACATCTCCCGGATATGCCTCACGTCCCGGGGAACGTCCCAGCAGAAGGGACAGGGCACGGTATGCCACCGCGTGTTTTGACAGATCGTCATATACGATCAGAACATCTTTTCCCTGATACATAAAATACTCTGCCATAGCAGTTCCTGCGTAAGGCGCAATATACTGAAGCGGAGCACAGTCGCTTGCTGTAGACGACATTACGATTGTATAATCCAGCGCTCCGTAATTCTTCAGAGAATTTACCACTTTTGCTACAGTGGAAGCCTTCTGGCCGATAGCAACATAAACACAGATCACATCTTTGCCTTTCTGGTTCATAATCGTATCCAGAGCAATGGATGTCTTTCCTGTCTGTCTGTCGCCGATAATCAGCTCTCTCTGTCCACGTCCGATGGGGAACATGGAATCAATTGAAAGAATTCCGGTCTCCATCGGCACACCGACAGATTTTCTGTCGATAATACCCGGAGCCTCTCTCTCAACCGGATAATAATCTTCTTCTTTAATCTCGCCCCTGCCGTCAATAGGCTCTCCCAGGGCATTTACAACACGGCCGACAAAGCCGCTTCCTACCGGCACGCCGGCTCTTTTTCCCGTGCGGCTTACTTTTGTGCCTTCACGGATCTGTGTGTCACTTCCGAACAGAATACATCCGATCTCATTTTTCCGGATATCCTGAACCATTCCCTTCAGGCCTGTTTCAAAAGTAACGATTTCTCCGTACATTGCGTGATCAATCCCATATATGGTAGCGATTCCGTCTCCTACGGAGATGACAGTGCCTACTTCACTGTCCTTACTCATATCATCAAAATTTTCTATCTCTTCTTTCAGTATGGAGATTATCTCATCTGAATTGATTGAACTCACCTTGCTCACCTCCAGGTTAACTTTTGTTTCAGTCTGTCAAGACGCCCTTTTATGCTCCAGTCATACTCGTCGTTTCCCACGCGGAGAACAAATCCTCCCAGCAGGCTTTCATCCCGGCACACCTGGATCTTTGCCTTCACGGCGCCGTATCTGCCGCACAAAAACGCTTCCATCTTCTCAAGCTGCTCCTCTGAAGGCGGCTCTGTACAGGAAAGCACCGCACTTACAATATGCTCCTGTTCCCGGCAGTATTCTTCATATGCACAGAAAATATCTGCGGCGATATCCAGTCTGTGATGTCTGCAGGCTGTCTTAAGAAAGTTCCGGATCTCTGCCGGAAATATCCGGTCAATCAGACCGAACTTCTTTTCCTGGCTGACAATCGGACTGCAGAGCACCTCGCCCAGTTCCGGCGTTTCCGAAAAGATCCGTTCGGATTCCTTCACAGCGTCTGCCGGAATCTCCAGTTCATAGAGCACCCGGGCATATCTCCGAGCCGCCTCAGAAAGATGTCTGTGCCCGTTATTTATCTGCGTCTTCATGGTTTTCACCTACTTCTTTCAGAAACTGATCATAAATCCCCTGGTTTCCGCCTTCTGCGCTTACAATCTTTTCTGCAGAAGCAACCGCCAGTCCCGCGATCTCAGACTGCAGTTCTTTCATAGTCTTTTCTCTTTCTGTCTTTACAGTCTCTTTCGCAGATTCGATCAGATTTCCGGCTTTTTCTCCGGCTTCGCCTACGATACGCTCATATTCCACCTTCGCGTCCTTCCGTGCCCGCTCAATCAGCGCGGCTGACTCTTCTCTGGCGCCTTTAAGCGCATCCTGATATTCCTGCTTCATTTTCATGGCATCATCCTGCGCAGTCTGCGCATTCTTCAGCCCCTCTTCGATGACCTTTCTTCTCTTCTCCATGATCTGTGTCACAGGACGGATCAGAAAATGTCTGAGCAGAAGATAAAGGACAACAAGGTTTATCATCTCATAGACAAGATTCATGTCTAATCTCAGCACCTTTTCACACCCGCCTTTCTCTTTCATACCCGTTCCGGTTTTTCCGGAACTCTTCTCTCCTTATACCGTCCCGCTTATTAGAGGAAGAAAATGATCAGAAGGCCGATAATAAAGCCGTAGATAGCAGTTGCCTCGGCAAGCGCACATCCAAGAATCAGAGTTTTGCTGATCTTGCCCTCTGCCTCAGGCTGTCTTGCGATTGCTTCTGTTGCCTTAGCTGTTGCCAGTCCGATACCAATACCTGCTCCAATACCTGTCAATACTGCGATACCTGCTCCAATTGCGATTAATGTTTCCATAATTTTAATCTCCTTTTGTTTTCTAAATTGTTGTTTGTGTAAAACAGATTTTGCAAATCTGTATTCTCATAAATTCCCCGACATTTACTCCATCTCTTCATTCATAAACAGCGCTGTCAGAAATACAAATACATACGCCTGAAGCAGACCGTCAAAAATGTCAAAGTAAAAGCTTACCGGGATGGGAATCAGGAGCGGTACAAGTGTTTTCAGAAGCTCCATAACCACAAACCCCGCAAGCATATTTCCAAAAAGTCGCATACACAGCGACAGAGGCCGGATTACAACCTCCAGAATCATGATCGGCGCCACAACCGGAACCGGACTGGCAAAGTGTTTTACCCAGTGTTTCAGCCCGTTTTTCCGTATTCCTGAGAACTCAATCAGGCACATACTCATGATTGCCAGCGCTGCCGTAACATTCAGATCTTTTGTGGGAGGTTTAAATCCCAGCAGCGCGATAGTGTTGGATACTCCGAGAAAAAGCATCACTGTGATCAGATAAGGGATATACCTTCTGTTCTCTTTTCCGATAATCCCCTCAAAAAAGTCACTTGCCCAGCTTATGGCTGATTCCAGCGCAAGCTGGACTTTTCCCGGATTTTCAACTTTCAGGTTGCGCACAAGAAGTATGGACGCCAGCACAAGAACGGCCATAATGATCCATGTCACAACCACAGATTCTGAAATTCCTCCCAGAACCGGAAGAGTAAAAACCGTCTCGCAGTTCAGCTCTTCCATCAGTGTTTCCGTAAGATTTCCCGTATCGCTCCCTCCTTTTTTCTTCCGTTTTCGTGTGTCGTATTATAATCAGAAGGTTTTCGTATTTTTGCACAAAAAAAGCGAGAGAGCCGTTCTCCCTCGAACCCGCTGTATAATACTCCTTTTCAGATTCGTTTCTGAACCATTTTTCTGAAAAGTTGACTAAATATTACGCCCGTTTTTTTTATTTGTCAACAATTTGATTTTTTTGCTTTCAAACCGAATTTGCTCGGTTTTTTACTTCATTTTGCCCTCGTTCCTTTTTTGTTCCCCTTCATTTTTGTGCATTTTTTTGTATATTTTTAATATTCTCTCTTATTTTTATTCGTTTTTATTTTTAAATTTTAGATTTTCGCGCCCTATTTTTTTATTTTTTTGTTATATCCATGCGCGGAAATGTCTATTTTTTAACAATCCTGGTATATACCACTAATCAATGGATAAATATACTGAAGAGAACTTCCGGGAAGGAGGGGCTGACGCAGATTAATCAGAGGCGCTCCGATATATGGAATGGATACGCATGTATCAGTAGTATTTCTGATTTTTGGAGTTATAATAAAGAAGGGACAGTACGCCCTTCTTTATTTTTTAATCTGACAGAATGGAGGCAGACAGATGAACAGGTTTTCTGCTGACAAACATAAATATTTCCGCCGCTCCTCCGACAGATTCTTTTTTCTGTTCGGACTCCTTATGCTGTGCAGCGAAATATGGAAACAGCTGACACTTACTTTCCTTGTGGGACACGGCGTCTATAATCTATGGTACTTTCCGTTTCAGCTCTGCAGCATCCCCATGTATGTTTTCCTCATCCTGCCCTTCGCGCGCGGGGAAAAAGTCCGCCGGGCGCTTCTCTGCTTTATTATGTGCTACGCTCTTCTGGGCGGAACCGCTGTATTCGCCGACACAAGCGGCCTGCACTACAGCTATGCCCCGCTGACGGTACATTCTTATCTGTGGCATTTCCTGATGATCGGCACAGCGCTTTTTTCCGGGATCACCTGCGCCCGGGAGCTGAAATCAGGACAGGAAAAAGCAGGCAGTTCCGGATCTCTTTCCGCCAAAACCGGTTCCGCGGAATCAGGCGCAGCAGCCGGCGTCTCCCGGCTCCCCCTGTGCGCATTTGCCGGGAGCACCGTGCTTTACCTGACCTGCTGCCTGATCGCCACCGGCATTAACGTGACGCTGGATAAATACGGCACAATCAACATGTTCTATATCAACCCCGACTATCCCATGCAGCAGGTTGTCTTCCGGGATATTGCCGCCCGAACCGGCAATCTTCCCTCCATTTTTATCTATATCGGAGCCACAATACTGGGGGCTTTCATCCTGTTTCTTATCTGGAACGGAATTTTCCGTATCCTTCATGTAACAGAACGCAGATCTGACCGTTCTGATTTCAAAAAAAATTTTTAAATACGCAGATATATACTGATTCACGAAATACAGCATATGCTTTTTCACAAAACTGCCATGGTTTCACCGGTGCATGTGGCAGACACAAAATTTATATCTGTATTATTTTTAAAATTGAATATTGGAGGTTAAATATGAAATGTTCTAATTGTGGTAATGAACTGGAAGCAGGAAGCAGATTCTGCGGCAGCTGTGGAAGCCCGGTAAACGTTCCCGGTCCATTGTCCTTTGATCCCCCGCCGGCGTACATACAAAGTCCGGCGGCAGGCAGGCCGAAAAGCCGCCGGTTCCTGCCTCTTATCATTGGAAGCATTTTAATTATTGCCCTTATCGTCACCATAGTTCTGATTTCAGCCGGCGGAAAGAATAAATCAGAATATGATTTCCCGTCCAACGAGGAAAGCGTATATCTCACCAAAGCAATTCAGGGCGAATGGACATACAGTGGCGAAAAAAAATCCTACAGTCTGAAGTTTGAAGGATCACAGGATTTTGTCCTTGACGTTGATTACCCTGAGAATTACTTATCTTCTTCCTCCGGATATTTCGAAATGGGCCGTTATGCGATAGATACCGAAAAGGATATCATCTATCTGATTTATGATGAGACCCGGGAAGGAGAGGAAGAAGCCTTTGACGTAATATATGATTATAACGAAAACACAGGCAGCGTCAAGCTTTACTATAACGGCGTAGAACTCAGCAAATAACCTGGATAACTGAAAGGAGAAAACTATGTACTGTTCAAATTGTGGAACTAAAATTGAAAATGGAAATTTCTGCCCGGTATGCGGACAGAAAATAGCGGAAAATGTTAATAACAATTTTATACCGGAGCCGGCAAAACCTGCCAGAAAGAAAAACATACTTCTTCCCCTGATCTGTATCATCGCTGCCGCAGCCGTTGTTCTGACTGCTGTCGGCATTCATTTATGGCGCAGCAACGGCACGAAATCAGCAATGCAGGAAACGACGCCCTTTGAATTCAGCGGATATGAATTCTCCATCCCCTCCGTCTTCTCTTATGACGAAGGCCTTTCAAACGAAGTTTACGCTGTATTCCATACAGACTCAGACGCTTCGGAGCGAATGGATTTTGTATATGGCGGTTCCGGATATTCGGCAGGCAGTGCGGAGCCTTCGGATATCCTGAATCATTTATATGACATATACGGAATCGCTGACGCAGGCGTACTTAACGCGGAAGAATGCCCTTCTGTCGCAGGAATGTATACCATACACGGAAGAGTAGCGACAACAACAGATACCGGTATATGGAATGTATACGCATGTATCAATGATGATTCGGAACTGTTTTATTTCATCCTGATGGATGATTCGGATGACTACAAAGAACTGTTCGAAGATATGATATATGAAACACAAAAAGCGTTTTAGTATTTCTGCTTTTTCGGGTCAAAAGAAAGAAGGGGCCGAACCGCCCCTTCTTTCTTTTCGGAAACCGGCAGAACAGAGGCAGACCGGCCGATTGCTCCTTTTACAATCCTCCGGTCTCCTCCCGCTTGTCTGCGTCCTTCTGCCGGCTCCTTCCTGTCTTCCCTGCCCCTTTTCCTTCCAGCGGCTTACCTTCTGTTCTTTCTTCCGTCTCTTTTTCTTCCATAACAATTTTCAGGAAATCTCTGTCTTCCGTTTTTCTCCGGGGGATAAAACGTTTCGCAACCTTTCCTTTTCCTCTGTTTTTCACAAAGAAAAATCCGATTACAGAAAAAACAAAGGCTCCGATAAAATTAACGATCAGATCCTGCATGGTGTCAATCAGGCCAATATCCAGATAACCGCCAAGCCCCAGTTCCCTGCCGTTTACTGCGGTGCTTGTGATGTCATTTATTACATAAGGCACATTCCTTCCTGCCGGATCCAGAGTCACGGACCGGATCGTATGGATAACCGTATCTTTCTGCATATCCAATCCCCCGATCTGATCCATGCCGAATTCAAAAAACTCCCATACCACTCCGATGGTCATGGAAAAGCAGAAGGCTACAATCGCCATAAACAGCGGCGACAGACTGAATACCGCCTTTTCGCTTCTGTTCAGCAGATCCACAAGAGAAAACCCGATAGCGGCCGCAAGGAATCCATTGACTGTATGCAGCACCGTATCCCAGAAAGGAAACAGCAGATAAAATTCACTGATCTCCCCCAGAATCTCCGCGGCAAAGATGAAGACAAGTATAATGATTTCAAGAGCCGTGGGAAGTCTTTTTATCGTTTCCTTCCATTTCACCCTCCGTTCCGGCTGCTCTTGTACGCCATTCTTTCTTTTGCTATACTTTGAGTATTCATTATAATCATACGAGGTGTCTTTATGATTTATCCTTTTTCCTATGATATAGTATACAGCCGCCGCAAGTCAATCGCTATCCAGATCACCCGGGAAGCCGGTGTAAAAGTCCGCGCTCCTTACGGATGTCCACGCTCTGCCATAGAGGCCTTTCTCTCTGAAAAGCAGCAGTGGATAATGACTCATCTGGAAACAGCCAGAAAGGCCGCTTCCGTCCCCCGCCGGGAATTCTCTGATGCAGAGCGCAGGCGTTATGTCGAACTCGCCCGGGACATCTTTACCCGTAAAACAGAATGGTACGCCCGCATTATGGGCGTCACTTACGGACGGATCGCCATCCGGGAACAGAAAACCCGCTGGGGAAGCTGCAGCAGCAAAGGAAATCTGAACTTTAACTGGCGTCTCATCTTCGCACCGCCGGAAGTACTGGATTATGTGGTCGTACACGAACTCGCTCACCGGAAAGAAATGAATCACTCAAAAGCATTTTACGCCATCGTCGAATCCGTAATGCCCGATTATAAAAAATGGAAACAGTGGCTGAAGGAAAACGGAAGAATGCTTTGAGGCGGACGGATTCGGATTTGCTGAAGGAAATCTTCGGCAGCGGGAAAGGAAAACAGAAGGCGAGGAGTTTTTATAAGACGGATTCAGAAGAGGGGGACAGGGAATTCTGATTCCGTTCCA
>USFD01000070.1 GCA_900553885.1 uncultured Ruminococcus sp. | reverse complement strand
GAGCGCATGCGAGTTAGCACGCTGTAAATCCTGCTTTTAGCTGATTCTCAGGTTCCGTTATTTTTCTTAACTCATGGAACGGAATCAGAATTTCCTGTTCCCATCTTCGGAATCCGTCTTACAAAAACTTCTTTGTCTTCTGATTTTCTTTCCTGCTACCGGAGATTTCATTCGTCAAATCCGAAGTTACCCTTTCATCTCTATGGCCTTCTTCGGACATGCCCCGGCGCAGATGCCGCACTCTACGCATTTTTCTTCATCCAGCTTCCAGATCTTCTCTTTCCGGTCCACCTGGATAGCCTCCTGGGGGCACTTCTTTGCACACAGAGTACAGTAAACACATTTTTCCGCGTCCATTACCGGCTTTCCGCCTGCTGCCGCGCCTGCACCGTTTTCTTCTGCTTTATTTTTCTCTTCCTGCGGTTTTGTAAATGTCTCACTCTTTTTCAGGATATCCGGTTCTGTATATCCTTTTTCCATAGTCAGACAGTTCTTCGGGCAGGAGACCACACAGCTGCCGCACTGTACGCAGTCAAACCGGCTGATGGTCCATGTCCCTGCCTTTCTGTCCACCTGAATGGCCAGTGAAGGGCAGGCCCTGGCGCAAAGGCCGCAGGTAATACAATCCTCAATTTTTATTTGCACGTGTCCGCGCATCCTGTCCGGGTAGTCGGCAGGCTCAAACGGATACTGTGTGGTTGCCGGTTTCTTAAAAAGATTTTTTAATATTCTTCCGGCAAATGTAAAATACTTTGTTTTTTCCATACCGCTTCTCCTTTCCCTGTCTTCCTTAACGTTCCGTACAGCTTACACACGGATCAATCGTAAGAATCAGAAGCGGCACATCTGCCAGCTGACATCCTTTGAGCATTTCAACCATGGGCGGAATATTGCTGGTTGTCGGCGTACGCAGACGGAAACGATCCAGGTACTTTTTCCCGCTGCCTTTTACGTAATAGATCGCCTCGCCTCTGGGCTGCTCAATACGTACAAAATACTCGCCGTCCGGATTGCCTTTCACCGGCACACTGATATCTCCCTGAGGGATCTTTCCGATTGCTTCACGGATCAGATCAAAGCTCTGGAACAGCTCTTTCAGACGCACTTCACATCTTCCGTAAGAATCCCCGTCTTTCGAAGTAATCGGCTCTACCGTCAGATCTTTGTAGGCTCCGTATCCGAGAAGCCGGGCGTCGTATTCCACACCGCTGGCGCGGAGCATGGGGCCTACCGCGCCCTGAGCGATAGCGTCATCCTTGGATAACACGCCCACACCTTTAAGACGGCTCTGCACCGTATAATCATGAAGAAATGTCTTTACAATCGGCTTCATCTGCTTCTCAATATCATCGATGGCGTGAAGAATATCATTAAGCATTGTGCTGTCCATATCTTTCTGCACACCGCCCACCTGATTGACGGAATGAATAATACGTCCGCCTGTGGTCTCGTCAAACATATCCAGAATCTTCTCACGCAGCCGCCAGCTTTCCATATGCAGGCTCTCAAATCCCATTGCATCCGCCAGCAGACCCAGCCACAGCAGATGGCTGTGGATACGGCTCATCTCTACCCAGATCGTCCGCAGATATTTGGCCCGGTCCGGCACTTCGATATTCATAATCTGCTCCACTGCCAGGCAGTACCCCAGGCCGTGCCCGCAGCTGCAGATCCCGCAGATACGCTCAGCCACATACGTATACTGTTTATAATCCCTTTTCTCTACCAGCTTCTCCAGTCCTCTGTGGACAAACCCGATACTCGGGATAACACCGACTACGGTTTCATCCTCCAGCACCAGATCCAGATGCACCGGTTCCGGGAGAACCGGATGCTGAGGACCGAAAGGTATAATACTTCTCTTTGCCATAACTTCTACTCCTTATCCTTAAACGGCGCTGTCTGGTCAATCCGGTACAGCCTGTTCTGATAGTCCGGCTTGATTCTTCCGATTTTAACGCCGAACAGCTCAGCCGCCTCATTTTCCTGTATATATGCACACGGATAAATCTGCGTAATGCTCGCCACCTCTTCGTCCTCTTTCGGCTCCAGACGCAGTGTTACCATATCGTATCCTTTGCAGAAGGAATAACTCATCTCGTATCCGCCCTCTACTGTAGTCGCGCATATCTGAACCAGTCTCCATTTATCCGTCTTCATATGAACAATCGCCGGAAAAAATTCTGACATAGATATCTTTCTGATCTCGCTCTTATAATCATCCATTTTCAGTTACCTCCCTTTTGCTTCCAGCGCCGCCTGTTTTGCGTCCAGCACTTTCAGGGCTTTTACGACACCGTCAATGATCGCCTCGGGGCGGGCCGCACATCCGGGCACATAGACATCCACGGGAATAACCGTATCAATGCCTCCCTTGATGTTATAGCACTCTTTAAATACGCCTCCTGTACAGGCACAGATTCCTACCGCCACTACAACTTTCGGCTCCGGCATCTGACTGTATATCTGCTTTACCACACTCTCGGTCTGGCTGTTCACACCGCCTGTGATCAGGAAAATATCTGCCTGAAACGGATCGCCCGTATTGATAATCCCGAATCTTTCAATATCATATTTCGGTGTAAGACAGTCCAGCACCTCAATATCGCATCCGTTGCAGCTGCTGGCATCATAATGGAGCAGCCACGGTGATTTTGATACTTTTGCCATAATCGTCTTCCTCCTACTTGTCCAGCATTAAAATCAGTATATTTACGCCTCCGGCTACCAGCGTAACGATCCAGCAGCCGTAAAGAACTGTTTTCCACTTCAGACGCGCGCTGATGTTGTCCCACAGTGTCTCCGTAAAGAAGAGCACAAGACAGATTACAAACGCCACAATCCAGCTCCACCATGTGCTGTTCACAAAGAACAGGAAAAAGATGCCCAGAAGTACAATCAGCTCATAATATTCCGCAATATTCATAATAGCCAGAGCAGAACCGGACATTTCCGTGGTAATTCCTTTTACCATTTCCTGATGGGCATGATGGCTGGTAGAAAGGTCGAAGGGCGATTTCCGGAACTTGATTGCCGCTGTAAACATAAAGCCTACAAGAAGACCCGGCATCCACAGAACCGCGCTGACCGGCTGCTGAATAATATCTCCCACATGGAAAGATCCTGTGGTCAGATAGAAACCTACCGCTACAAGCAGTGTCAGCGGTTCATACGCCATCATCTGCATCATTTCCCTGCTGGCACCCATATTGGCATAGGGGGATGAATCAGAAGAGGCTGCCATAATAAGGAACATGTCCGCCGTACTCAGAATAAAAAGCACCATCAGCAGATCCGCTCCCGCAAAAAGCATGGCCCCCGCAATCATCAGAATTACCAGATAGCTCAGATTCAGAAGAAGCTGTACGTTATTTACCGCAATAAGCTGCTTTGAAAATAATTTTCCAAGATCATAAAAGGGCTGCAGAATACTCGGTCCTTTTCTGCGCTGCATCCTTGCGCTGATAATACGGTCCAGGCCGTCCAGCAGTCCTCCTACAAAAGGCGCCAGAATCAGATACGCCAGCACAATAACTACTTTTACAGCCATGTCACACCTCCTATTACCAGACAGAATCCGACTACAAGCACTGCAGCCGCCACTATGATGGACGGAATACGCAGATGCCGGCGTCCGAATTCAAACCGCAGGTACCAGTTGCTTAAGTAAAGATGATCCTGTCCTCCAAAACTGTTGATAAAGAAACGGTTATCTCCGTTATTTACTCCGTTCATATAAATCGGCACAAGTTCCTTGTGGGATCTGCGGCTTACAAAGAACATAACCGCCGGAACAATAAAAATGGATACCAGCATAATTGCCATTGTCGTAAGTACGCTCATGGAAATTACGTCGTGGGAATTGCCGAACAGATTGCTGACAATCGGATTAATCACAAGTTCCGCAATTGCCGGAAGCAGCAGGCAGAGCAGAAGCATTGTCGCCGCATGGAACGACATGGATACATATTCGTCTTTGCGCGTCACATCTTTTACTTTATCCCGCGGGATGTGATAACAGATCAGCTTCGCCAGCCATTTCGTCCAGTAGAACATCGTCGTGGCGCTTCCGTATGCAATACAGAGCACAAGGATCACATTTCCCGAATCCACAAATGCTTTCAGCGCCACCCATTTTGATATCAGCATTCCAAAGGGCGCCAGATACATGCCTGCAATACCGATGCCCATGATATAGGCAAGCTTCGGCACACGGATAATCAGACCGTGCATGTCCTCAATGTCCCTGGAGCCCAGCGTATTCTCCGCGGCTCCCACTGACTGGAACAGCATGGACTTGCTGACCGAATGGAAAATCATCAGGAACACGGCAGCCCAGACTGTCTCTTCCGCTCCGATTCCCGTGCAGCCTACAATCAGTCCCAGGTTTGATATCGTTGAAAATGCCAGTACTTTCTTGGCGTCGTTCTGCGCAATCGCCATCATACTTGCCATGATAAATGTAAATCCGCCGATACTGGATACGATCAGCCCCACCATATTTCCTTCCAGCGCAGGTGAAATACGGATCAGCAGATATACGCCGGCCTTAACCATCGTCGCGCTGTGCAGCAGCGCGCTGGAAGGTGTAGGCGCCACCATCGCTCCCAGAAGCCATGTGGAAAACGGAAGCTGGGCTGATTTTGTCATGCCGGCAAGCGCCAGACACATCAGCGGCAGCGGCGCGCCCACTTCAACTACATGTATAAGCTGAAGGCTTCCGCTGATCTGCGCCATGATAGCGATGGCAACAGCAAATCCCAGACCGCCCAGAAGATTCATCCACAGGGCGCAGAAGCTGTTATTTACCGCTTCTTCTGTCCGGGTATAGCCGATCATAAGGAAAGAAATCACGCTGGTAATCTCCCAGAAGAAATAGATCCAGATCAGGTTCTGGGAAAGAACCAGGCCGAACATGGCTGCCAGGAACAGAAACAGCATGGAGAAGAAAAACGGCTGTCTGTCCTTCACCTCCGTGTGGTGTTTATGATATCCTTTCATGTATCCCACTGTATAAATACAGATAAATCCTCCGATAAATGCAATGATAACGCACATCAGAATCGTCAGCCAGTCCACCATCATATGCGGGGCTTCTGCCACCTCCGCCGTAAACTCTGTATAAAGTACAACAGCAGTCTGTACAACCGATAGAATAATCGGCAGTATTTTTCCGTGTTTCACACTCAGCCAGATGATCAGACACATCAGGAAAAGATCCCCCACAGTCATCAGATGGTCGATCAGCTCTGTCTCCGGATAAAACATCTGTTTCTGCGCTCCCGCAGTAATCCATTGAACTACAAACATCACCGTTGTAAGCATAATAATACCGGCACCTGCATAGACGATGTATCCTCTTGCCTTTCCGTTTCGCACAAACTGAAATAGCACCGCCAGCACTGCCGGTATTCCGATCAGCAATGGTATCATGTTATAGTCCTCCTTTCACTCTCTTCTCTTTTTATTATGTAAATCAGCTGTCAGCTGGAGGATAAAGAACCTATAGTATTTGTTATAATCCTCATTTGCAAATTTTACAAGATCTGAATGCGACTTTTTTGTTTTATTTCACAAAAAATGTGCTAAAATGTAGATTGTTGCAATAAGATCACTCATCATTTCTGACAGAAAATGCCAGATATATAAACAGGGAGGTATCCAATATGCACGAACTGAGTATTACTGAGCATCTGCTTGCAGACTGTATCAAAAACGCGGAAGCGCAGAATGCGTCAAAAATCCGGGTCATCCGTCTGTGTATCGGACAGCTTCGGGGCATTGTTCCGGACTGCATTCAGATATATCTGGATATGCTTGCCGAAGGCACCATCGCTGAAGGGGCCCGCATCGAAGCGGAATCTCCTCCCGTAAAAGTCCGCTGCAGGGACTGTCAAAAAGAAGGGGAAATCACGCCCCACCATCTTGCGTGCCCCCACTGCGGCAGTCTGCGGCTTAAGCTGCTGTCAGGAAAGGAATTTTATATTAAAAGCATGGAGGTAGATATCAATGGAGATCAAAGTACTGCATCAGGTAATGGACTGGAATGAAGACGTAAGCGAAGAGGTGAAAGAGACTCTCGCTTCCCGCAGGATCTGCATGATTAATGTAATGGGAAGTCCGGGAGCCGGAAAAACAAGCCTGATCACTTCCCTGATTGACCGGCTCAGAAAAGACTTCCGTATCGGCGTAATCGAAGGAGATATTGCCGGGCAGGTGGATGCCGAGCACATAGCCGATCTGGGAATTCCCACCGTTCAGCTTAACACGGACGGCGCATGCCATATTGAAGCTATGAGTATTCAGCATATCCTTCCCGAACTTCCCCTGGATCAGCTGGACGTTATTTTTGTGGAAAATATCGGCAATCTGGTATGCCCGGCTGAATTCCGGATCGGAGAGTCCCTGCGCATTACCATACTGAGTATACCGGAAGGCGACGACAAAGTAGAAAAGTATCCTCTTATGTTTACAGATACGGACTGTCTTGTGCTGAATAAATATGATATGATGCCTTATTTTGACTTTGATGAGAAAAGAGTCTGCGCAAATTACGAAACTGTCAACCCCGGAGCGCCTCTTTTCCGCGTCAGCAGCCGCACCGGCGATGGTCTTGAAGAACTTGCTGCTTTTATCTCCGAAAATATCAGTAAAGCAAAATCATGAAAAACAGCAGCGACAGATTTAAGACCATTTACAATCGTACAGATACAGACTACCGCGGTTCTGACAGCTGCAGAAAATCTGTCCGCCTTATAATAGAGGGAATTGTTCAGGGGGTGGGATTCCGCCCCTTCCTCCATCGTCTGGCAGACCGGCATCATATTACCGGCTGGGTCCGCAACACTTCCTTCGGACTGGAAGGGACCCTGGAAGGGACTCCGGAGTCATTGGAAAATTTCCTTGCAGAGCTTGAATCATCCCCTCCGCCTATGGCGGCTGTGGAATCTGTCCGGACGGAAAATCTCACGGAGGATCCGGAGCATACGCAATCTGCAGACTTCTCCGGATTTACAATTCTGGAAAGCCGGATCGGCACAGGGGCAACACTTGTTTCCCCTGACATTGCCATGTGCCCGGAATGCGAGGCAGAACTTTACACAAAAACAGACCGCAGATACCGGTATCCTTTTATCAACTGTACAAACTGCGGTCCCCGTTACACAATCATCGAATCCCTTCCTTATGACAGAAGCCGGACGGTAATGGACGAATTCAGAATGTGCAAAGACTGCAGCAGGGAGTATAATGATATCCGCGACCGGCGCTATCACGCCCAGCCGGACTGCTGTCCCCAATGCGGTCCCCGGGTTTTTTATATGGAACAGGGTAACTGTACCGCAGACGATGATGATGCCATCCGTTCTTCCCAGAGGCTTCTGGCAGGCGGCGGCATTCTGGCGGTAAAAGGCGTCGGCGGCATTCATCTGGCCTGCAATGCGCTGGATATCCATGCGGTACAAAGGCTGCGCAGCCGGAAACACCGGGCAGAAAAGCCCCTTGCTCTTATGTGCCGCTCTCTTGAAGCTGTCCGGCACATCTGCCGGATCACACCGGAAGAAGAACAGATCCTTACAAGTCCGGCAAGGCCGATTGTACTGCTTGCCAAAAAGGATCCGGATTCGCTGAAAGACCTGAGTTTCAGCCGCCGTCTGGGCGTAATGCTTCCCTACTCTCCGCTTCATACACTGCTGCTCGACGGAGTGTACGGCGGCCCCGATATTCTTGTCATGACAAGCGGAAATATTTCCGGCTGCCCGGTTCTGACAGAAAATGAAGAAGCCCTCCGCGCCCTGAAAGAAACTGCGGACGGATTTCTTCTCCACAACCGCAGAATTCAGAACCGCTGTGACGATTCCCTTGTGGCCGAGTGGAACGGTATGCCTTACTTTCTGCGCAGAAGCCGCGGCTATGCGCCCCGCCCGCTGAATATCCGGCAGGATGCCGAAGGTATTTTTGCCCTGGGAGCAGAACAGAAGGCGTCCTTCGCTCTGGGCAAGGGATCCCATGTATTTCTGAGCCCGTATATCGGGGATCTGAAAAATGCGGAAACATTTGAACATTATACCAAAACACTGCAGACCTATGAAAGGCTGTTTCGTCTGAAACCTTCCCTGTATGTCTGCGATCTCCATCCCGATTATCTGTCAGGCCAGGAAGCGCTCCGTGCCGCCGGAGAAAGGCAGGTTCCCCTTCTGAAAGTCCAGCACCACTGGGCTCACATGGCATCCTGTATGGCGGACAACGGGCTGGATACGCCCTGTTTCGGCATTATCTGGGATGGTACCGGACTGGGAACAGACGGGAAAATCTGGGGCGGAGAATGTTTCACCGGTGATCTTTCTTCTTTTACAAGGGTCGGATCCATCCGTCCGGTTCTGCTGCCCGGCGGAGACAGAGCCATCCGGGAGATCGGCAGAATTGCCCTCTCTCTTGTCCGGGACGCAGGTATTGAGGATCTTTCACTGGTTCCTCTTCCGGAAGAAAAATGCCGTATGCTTACCGGGCTTCTGTCTTCCGGATTTTCGCCTTCTGCCAGCAGTATCGGACGGCTCTTTGACGGAGCAGGCGCCCTGCTTCTCGGCCGCTCCCATGCAGATTATGAAGGAGAAGGCGCCGCCCTTGTAGAGTCCCTTTCTCCGGTGGAAACGCCTGATCAGGCAGACTGTTCACTTCCGGATCTGGCGTATCCGCTGACATTTTATGAGCAGGATTCCCTGCGGATATTTGATACCCGTCCCGTAATTTCCTGCATCATCGAAGACCTGCGCCGGCAGACAGACCGGGGCACAATTGCCCTTCGCTTTATGGCCACACTTGCCTGTATGGCGCTGGACCAGTGTACTGCACTGAACCCGGACCATCTTCCGGTCGTTCTCTCCGGAGGAGTTTTCCAGAACCGTTTTCTCCTGCATGGCGTCACCGGTCTTCTGGAAGAAAACGGTTTTACCGTATATACACATCATCGGGTATCCGCAAACGATGAAGGCATCTGTCTTGGTCAGCTTGCCATTGCCCGGAAGGAAAGGAGTAAGAATCATGTGTCTTGCAATTCCCATGAAAATTAATAAAATTGACGGCACTTCCGCCCAGTGCGAAGCCGGAGGCCTGACTCAGAACATCCGAATCGACTTTATCACAGACGCAAAACCCGGAGACTACGTCATGGTTCACGCCGGTTTTGCCATTGAAAGAATGTCGGAAAAAGAAGCTCTGGAAAATATGGAACTTCTGGAGGAAATAAAAAATGCTTTATGACAGTTATTTCAAAAAGCCGGAGGATACAGCTGCTTTCCTTGAAAAAATACGGAAGTATGCTGCCCGGACCGGCCCTGTCCGTCTGATGGAAATCTGCGGCACCCACACAATGGCTATCGCCCGCAGCGGACTCAAGAGCATCCTTCCGGATAATGTGCAGCTGCTCTCCGGTCCCGGATGTCCGGTCTGTGTAACCCCTTCCAATATGATTGATCTGGTTCTTGACCTGTCTCAGAAACCCGGCATGCTGATTGCTAGCTACGGCGACCTTCTTCGTGTGCCCGGTTCCGCACAGGGCGACAGTCTGCTGGCCCGCCGTGCGCTCGGAGGAAAGGTTCAATCGGTATATTCCCCTATGGATGCTATTGAGATTGCCGAAAAGCATCCGGAAACAGAAGTTATATTTCTCGGCGTAGGATTTGAAACCACCGCCCCCGGCACTGCCGCCTGTATTCTGGAGGCAGCATCCAGAGATCTGAAAAATTTTTCTGTTCTGAGCCTTCTTAAGCGGACGGAACCGGCAATCCGTTCCCTCATCGAGGCAGACGATTTTGCCGTAAACGGATTTCTCTGCCCCGGCCATGTAGCTGCCGTCATCGGCGCTGAGGGCTTTTCTTTTCTCCCGGAAGATTATGGGCTTCCCGGAGTGGTCAGCGGTTTTGAGCCGGCTGACCTGCTCTGTTCCGTCCTGGAACTAACGGAAATGATCGCCGCAAAGCAGCCCGCGCTGAAAAACGAATATACCCGTCTTGTACGGCAGAAAGGCAACCCTGCCGCACTGGCGCTGACAGAAAAAGTATTCACGCCTTCTCCGGCGGACTGGAGAGGACTGGGACATATTGAAGAAAGCGGATACGCTATAAAACCTGAATATGCGCAGTGGGATGCTGTGAAAAAGTTCTCCCTGCGTCCCAAAGAAGGGAAAAATCTTCCGGGATGCCGTTGCGCCGAGGTAATCCGCGGTGTTCTGCGGCCGGCAGAATGCCCGCTGTTCCGGAAAGTCTGCTCACCGGAAAATCCGGCAGGTCCCTGCATGGTATCCGGAGAAGGAGCCTGTGCAGCAGCGTATCAATATGAATAAATAACATAAATAAACGAAACAGAGGTAAAAATCATGGATGACAGAATCACTCTTGATTACGGCAGCGGAGGAGCTAAGACTTCAGAACTGATTGAATCCATCCTGCTGCCTGCATTTGATAATCAGGCGCTTTCCCGGCTGGGGGACGGCGCTCTTCTGGACGGCAGCCGGAAACTGGTATTTTCCACGGACAGCTTTGTCGTCTCTCCCTGGGAATTCCCCGGGGGAGACATCGGAAAACTTTCCGTCTGCGGAACAGTCAACGACCTGTGCATGGCAGGCGGAACTCCTCAGTATTTGAGTCTGTCTTTTATACTGGAAGAAGGATTCCTTTTCTCAGATTTCCGCCGTATTGTATCCTCAATTGCAGAAGAGGCGAAAACAGCCGGCGTATCCATTGTTACCGGAGATACGAAAGTGGTGGAAGCCGGAAAAGGAGACGGCATCTATATCAATACGGCAGGAATCGGATTTCAGCGCGCTGATCTCCCGGGGAAACCGGGCATCCGTCCCGGCGACGCTGTACTGGTCAGCGGCAGTATCGGCTGCCACGGCGCCGCAGTAATGATGGCCCGCTCCGGACTTCTGAGAGAAGACAGCCCGCTTCGCTCCGACTGCCAGCCTCTCCACCGGATCTCGGCAGCCGCAATGGACGCAGCAGCAGACTCCTCTTCCCTCCGTATCCTGAGGGACCCCACAAGAGGAGGCATTGCAACCACACTGAACGAATTCACTGAAGGCATGCCCTTCTCCATTGAACTGGAGGAAGCACTCCTTCCAATAGATCCGGCAGTGGAAGCTGCCTGCGATATACTGGGTCTGGATCCTCTGTACTGTGCCTGTGAAGGAAGAATGCTGGCTGTCTGCGCTCCCGGCAGTACAGATGCCATACTGGAGGCCATGCACAGAATTCCCGGCGCAGAACAGGCCGCCCGGATCGGCACTGTCACAGAAGAACTGCCCGGGAAACTTCTCCTGAAAACCTCCATCGGCGGCCGCCGTATCCTCCCCAAACTAACCGGCCTCCAACTGCCGAGGATATGCTAACCAGTTTGCCATGCAGTAAAAAACACAGCAAGAAGACATATAAGCTGGCTTATAAATGTCTTCTTGCTGTGTTTTTGCTATATGGCGGACGACATACAGCGGGAAGAAGCTGCAAGCGGATTCCCGCTGCTGCATGGCAAACGGACGACTTCCAATACTCCTGTCTGCAATATAGCAGGGACATCATGGAGCGCCCCTCCAATGAATGAATAATATTCATTTACAAATAAATATATTTATGCTATACTCTATCATGTGACAGACAGAAAAGAGGTGACTACATCTATGACCAGAATTACAAAACCACCTGAGGAAAGGCGGCAGGAAATTATTGATACTGCAATGAAGATGTTTTATGAAAAGGGCTATGAAAAAACATCCATTTCAGATATTGCAAAAGAAATGAATGTGGCTCAAGGGCTTTGTTATCGATATTTTCCTTCAAAAGAAGAACTGTTTGATACCGCGCTCGACCAGTACGCGCAAAAGCAGGTTGACCATATCTGCCGTAGTTTAACTCCGGGAATGTCTTTGACAGAGATAATTGAGAAAATGCCTACATTTTGGGAAACAGAAAATGATAACAGCTATGCCCAGAAAATATGTCACGATAAAAGCAATACAAAATTCCATAATCAGTTATCTTTAAAAATCTGTTCAAAACTGCAGCCTGTCGTTGCAGATCTGCTTTCTGCGGCAAATGAACAGGGAACAATTCAGGTACGGGATCCGGAAACCATGGCTTCTTTCTGCGTATATGGACAGTTAGGCGTACTTCTTAACCAGAAGCTTTCTGCCGAAGAACGCGTAAAACAGACCCGTACTTTTCTGCTTGAGCTGATCAAAAATTTCTCATAGAAAACATAAATTTTCCCTGCTGGATCAGGCAGGGAATTATTTGAAACTTATAGTGACTGATATTCATTCATTAAGGAGGTATTCCATACACATGAATACAAAAATAGACTTTATTAAAGGAAACACAAAACAGTGTTTAACAGCAATGGTATTACCGCTTATGGCAGCCATGTTTCTTAATATGGCATATAATCTTGTCGACAGTCTCTGGATCGGGAATCTGCTGGGTGAAACAGCATACGCGGCCTTAACAAACTCGACACCGGTCATTCTGATTCTCAGTTCCGTTGCCATGGGAGCAACAAACGGTGTCACGATCCTGCTGTCGCAGGCTATCGGCGCAGGTGATAAAGAAAAAACGGACCAGTTGATTGTAACATCTTTAGTGTCTGCGGTTATATTTTCACTGGGTGTAACTGTTTTGGCTGAGGCAGCATTAAATCCAATTCTCATATTGCTTAATACGCCGGAGGAAGTTATGCCGTTCGCACGTCAGTATCTGGCGATATATCTTCTCGGATACCTGGCGGTTTATCTGTACTGCTATTTCACCGCCGTTTTAAGGAGCTTCGGGAACAGTGTTTTCCAGGTCGCCGCGATGCTGATCTGTACACTGTTAAACGCGGCGCTGGATCCATTGTTTATACATTTTATGGGATTCAACGGTGCAGCCGTTGCCACGGTTTTATCACAAACTCTGTGTCTTATCTTTATGCTTTTATATTTATATAAGAAGCAGCTGTTAAATCTTCATCTGCCGCTTTTTAATAAGAAATTCATTCCCTCATTTATTATAAAAGGGGTTCCTTCTGCTTTTCAGCAGAGTATTCCTGCAATAAGTACAAGTTTTCTCACTTCTCTTGTGACAGGATATGGTATTTCCGCATTAGCCGCGTATGGAATTACCGGGAAACTGGAAACAATCTTATTTTATCCGGCAATGGCTTTAAATATGGCACTCACAAGTATTGTAGGCCAGTGCGCCGGTGGAAAAAGATATGACCGGGCAAAGGAATACATAAAAATATCTCTGATATATGGCTCAATTATATTGGCTGTTCTTTCTGTCTGTGTAATCTGCTTTTCCAGACCATTATCCCGCCTTTTTGTGGACAGTGAACCGGCGGCCGATATTGTAGGCATGTATTTTAAAATTGTGGGCGTTGGATATATACTGAATACAGTCACGAACTGCTTTCTGGGAAGTTTAAATGGAATGGGCAGGCCTGCGAAAAGCCTGTTTTGTATGATACTATATTACATAATAATAAGAATGCCTCTGGCATGGATATTATCTCATTATGCTTCAGGAATAAACGGAATCTGGACAGCTGTCTTAATCAGTCATATTATTGCAGCTGCCGCAGCGACAATTATCGCAAATCACGAATTAGTTAAACAGGAACGGACCGATAAGAGCTCTGCAGGAAATGATTAATCAGAAAAATCTCTGAACCCCCGGTTTTTCAAAGGGGATTCAGAGATTTCGTTCAATGCGGATAACAGGAGTCAAAACACGATTTGCTTCCTATTGTAATAGCTTATTTTTGCTGTTTTCCGGTCGCATCTTTGCATAATATGCCATATTTTTGCAGTCTGTACAAATTTTTAGTATCATTTCAGTATCAAAAACTTGAATCACCGGGAGTGATATGCTATATTGTGAATAGAAAAGGAACAACCGCCCACAAGGGGTTGACCTCGACAAGATTGTAATAGAATTACCACCCTGAAACCGGACAAAGTTTAGAGGGTGGTTTTTCTATGCCTTAAAACATTACTTCAAGTTCGCGAAAACGAATGTCAGCAATGCCAGAATGAACATTCCAAAAGCCATCAGATCTTTAAAGCCAAACGGTTTCTTGTCCATCAGCACCACCCCCATTCTATGTAAGAATAGAGGTCAGCCACCCTGCAACACGGTTGTTCCTGTCCATATACTACCATAAGCACAGACAGCACACAATATCTATTTCAGTATCACCGGGAACCCCGGCAGATCGCCGACCTTGTAGGTCAGAGGTCGTGTTTCACGACTTCCCCGACGTTTCGCCCGGTGGGCCCGCCTGATCGCCTTTCCTGCCGTCGGATCGTGATACCCTTCATGGTTTTTCATCAAATATATCCCGGCTCCTTCTCTGCCCATCTAAGGGCCTCTCGTTCAACTTCACTTTCCCATGTTTCAAGATAGATAACGTATAATTAATTTCGCAAAATCCATTTCATAAAAATAGACATGGTCTATAGCCGTTTGGTAAAATTAAGTCACCACAACCAAATCTATCAAAGGAGGCTATAGAACCATGTCTGATAAGATTATACAGCTAAATGAGGACTTAATAAAGCACGATTTAAAGGATCTTGTCCGTAACAGTGTCGAAGAAACATTAAACGCCCTGCTCGATAAGGAAGCCGACGAATTAGTCAACGCTGAAAAGTATGAGCGCTCCTCTGACCGCCAGGGATATCGTTCTGGCCACTATAAGCGAAATCTCCACACTACTGCAGGGGAAGTCGAACTGAAGGTTCCTAAACTGAAAGGGGTTCCTTTCGAGACTGCCATTATCGAAAGATATCGTCGCAGAGAATCTTCCGTGGAAGAAGCTCTTATTGAGATGTATCTAGCCGGTGTTTCTGTCCGACGCGTGGAGGATATCACCGAAGCCTTATGGGGAACGAAAGTATCCCCCGGAACCATCAGCAACCTGAATAAGAAGGCTTATGAGCATATTGAAACCTGGCGTACCCGTCCGCTTTCCGGGGACTATCCCTATGTTTACGTAGATGGTGTTTACCTGAAACGTAGCTGGGGCGGCGAGATCCAGAACGTTTCTGTTCTCGTTGCCATTGGTGTCAGTCAGGATGGCTGCCGGGAAATCCTTGGCGCTGCGGAAGGGATGAAAGAGGATCGTGAAAGCTGGCGTTCTTTCTTCGTATGGTTGAAAGAACGAGGGCTTACTGGTGTACGTTTGATCATCGGCGATAAGAATCTCGGGATGCTTGAAACCATTCCGGAAGTCTTTCCGGATGCCAGATATCAGCGCTGTACGGTTCATTTTTACAGAAATATATTTTCTGTTACACCCCGTAACAAGATGAAAACGGTAGCGCTTATGCTCAAGGCGATCCATGCGCAGGAAAGCAAGGAAGCCGCCCGTGAAAAAGCAATCCAGGTAGCGGAGAAACTCCGGGCCATGAAGCTTGCTAAAGCTGCCAAAAAGGTAGAGGACGGAATCGAAGAAACCTTGACCTATATGGATTTTCCTACGCAGCATTGGACCCGGATCCAGACCAATAACGCTATTGAGCGCCTCAACCGTGAGATTAAACGCCGTACAAAAGCGATCGGTGCTTTTCCTGACGGGCAGAGTGCCTTGATGCTCGTATGTGCCAGACTGCGTCATGTAGCAGCAACCAGTTGGGGAGCCAGACGCTATATGAATATGGATCATCTTTTTAAATCAGAAGAGGATCTGCTGTCTGATATCATAGCCGGCTGACTATCGGCTGCCAAACGGCTAGGTTCTGATTTTGCGAAAAACTATTGACACTATCGATTTGTGATTACTCATTATAGATCCGTAATGATAAGTATCTATATAAATACGAATTCAGTAATACAGCCTTACATTCAAAGGCTTAGAGTAACTTGTATAGTAAAGACAATCATTAGCATTTAATGCTATTAGCTACTAGATACTGTAAATGACAAATATGTTAAAATACGGTGGGGTGAAACTTCTATATAGAAACGTTATAAAGGCAAAAATAGGATAACCGAATGTAATATTGACAATCAGGTTATTGTAAATCGTGTAAAGATTTGAATAACGGTTTGCGGTTTGTGATACTGTACATATAACAATATTTTATATCTATGAATTTAAAGTTACTATTGACTATCTCATTATTATTCAATTAGGAGAGTTAGGTATGACACATACAAGATATAAT
>USFD01000069.1 GCA_900553885.1 uncultured Ruminococcus sp. | reverse complement strand
GCCAACCTTAAAAAAGGCATGTTTAATTTGTACTTTTTCTTGACATAGGACCACTTATCGTCTACTTCACTTTTTGCCGTCAGCATCAGTATTGGTGTTTTTCCCCCGTTCTTCCGGACTTCCGCGGCAATATCAAAGCCGTTTTTCCCCGGCAGCATGACGTCCAGAATGATCAGATCATATGCGCCTGTCAGAGCCGCGTCCAGGCCCTCCAGGCCATCGGCATAGTGATCCACATCATATTTTTCAAGCCGCAGCAGCTCGCACAGCGCCTCCGCCATTCTTTTTTCGTCTTCCACAAGCAAAAGTCTCATATCGGCACCTCCTGCCTTTTATTTTACCAGGAAAGATTGAAAATTCATTGAAAAACGGAATATAATGAATCTATCAGACAAAAACGAATCAGAAAGGAAACCATCATGGAATTACGCGTCCTGAATTACTTCCTTGCAATTGCAAGAGAACAAAGTATTGTGCATGCGGCGGAGTCCCTGCATCTCTCACAGCCCACTCTTTCCACACAGATCAAAAATCTGGAAGAAGAGCTGGGAAAACAGCTCCTGATCCGCGGGACAAAAGGTTCCCGCAAGGTAACGCTGACCGAAGAAGGCATGATTCTGCGGAAACGCGCGGAAGAGATCCTGGATCTGGTCCGGAAAACAGAAAATGAAATCACTGCAAGCGACGATATTATCATCGGCGATATTTATATCGGTTCCGGCGAAACCGACGGCATCCGGCTCATTGCCAAGGCCGCCAAAGCCCTTCAGAACCGTCATCCGGGCATCCGTTACCACATTTCCAGCGGCAATTCTACCCTGGTATCAGAATATCTGGACAAGGGGCTGATTGATTTCGGCGTCGTTTTCGGAGACGTAGATCTGGCAAAATACAACGCTCTTGAAACCACCTGCTCAGATGTATGGGGCGTGCTGATGCGCAGAGATTCTCCTCTGGCGCAGAAGGAAATGATCACACCGGAGGATCTGCTGGACAAGCCCCTTATCCTGTCTCAGCAGGAGGCCCGGGGCGGGAACCTGCTCCGCTGGATCGGGCAGGATCCCGAAAAGCTTACTATTGCCGCCACATACAACCTGCTGTTCAATGCCTCCCTCCTTGTGGATGAGGGCCTGGGCTACGCCGTAGGCCTTGACAAAATCATTAACACCACCGGGGAGAGCAGCCTATGCTTCCGGCCTCTGAATCCAAAACTGGAAAATCGGATGAGCATTATCTGGAAAAAATATCAGATTTTCTCCAAACCGGCCGAAAAATTTCTGCAGGTGCTCAGGAAATCACTGGAATCCCCGGAGATATAAGCAGCAGAAACCAGAAGAAAACCTGCAGGAATTCTGTAATTTTCCCCTGCAGGTTCTTCCTCATGACAGATTCTTCTGCTGTGCCAGATATTCTTCCAGGCACAGATTTTTCCGGTACATTTCCTTTGCCGCCGCCTGTCCCACATACCGGTAATGCCAGGGCTCGTAAATAATCCCTGTGATCTCGCTTTTCTCTGTGGGATACCGAAGTACAAAACCATATTTCCAGCTGTTCTTCATCAGCCATCTCTGAACCGGCGTATTCTCCTGAGCCGTGTCCAGCCGCTGATATTCCATATCTACAATATCTACCGCCAGGCCAAGCTGATGCTCGCTTGTACCAGGCAGAGCCACTGTTTTTGCCGCCTCTTCCTCCGCTTCATTCTCCGGACATCCTTCAGCAATAACACGCTGCTTTTTATCTTCAAAAAGTTCCTGCTGTTTCTCCATCGTGCGGTAGGATGCACAGATCAGCGGATTAAGGCCCGCCGCCCGGCAGTCGTCCATCATCCTCTGAAGCTGTGGATAACATCTTGTATCAATGGCCTGATTATTTTTCAGCTGAGTCAGATTCACTTCATACCCCTCCGGAATCTCGTTCCAGGGATTTACAAGAACCAGATTCCAGTCATCCGGCTGAGATGCATTCTTTTTCTCCTCTTCCGCCTGCCCGGATCCGGTCTGCTGTTCTGTCTCTTCTGTCCGGCCAGAAAGACTGCTGAAAGTTTCATACTTTTCCCCGCTCCGGGACGTCATCCCGATCAGACTTCCTCCTGCCCGGAAAAATTCCATGCCGCAGAAGAACAGAAGCCCTGCCCCCGCGGCCGCAGCAGCAGTCGCTGCCGCCCGTCTGATAATGATTTTTCTTCGTTTCATTTTTCTATACCGCTTCAGTATCCTTCTCTGTTCTTCTGCCGTTGTTCTGTAAGACATAATGTTCACCCCGCTGTTGTTTTCTGAACAGTATTGTATCCCGGCATGTCTTACTTCCGGCAATCTTCCGGCATCAAAACAGCATCATTTTCCTTAACTCCACCAGCAGGCTTTCATCCATGGATCCAGTGAAAAATGAAGCGTAATTCTGCTTCCTTCTTCATCAACAAACGATAGCTGGGCAGACGGAGTGCTGACATAATCCGTATCTTCTTCGTATTTTCCTCCTATTGCCCGTAACCCATAATAATCCTCACAGAACTTCCGCATCTTTTCCGCTTCTGCCCCTATATCCGCAGTGCCTGACTCATCTGCAGCTGTCCCGCTGCTGATTCCATAATACAGAAACTCCAGCATTTTCCCGCTTTCATCATCAATAATGACGGTCATTCTGATCCCGTACTTATCCGACAGTGTACATCTCCAGAGCAGCGCAACATCCAGATTTTCTGACGAAACAGCCATAAAAGGATCTGCCGAGCGTTCTTCGCAGGATATAGGATCCACAATTCCGTAAAGGGCCAGTTCCTCGGCTATTTTATCCGCGGTCCGTTCAGCCTCGCTGCGTTCAAGTATGGTTCCGTTTTCCACGTCAACATACATCTCCTGATCATAGGCCTCCGCAAGCTTCAGCCGGTCTGTCAGACGGAAAGAAGACACGGTGCCTGTCTCAAATTCTTCCTGTTTCTTTTCACTCCGCCTGTCCGCAATCCGCACTGCAGCTTCCGGCATCAGAACCCCTGCTGCCAGAACCACACAGAGAAGCAGAACAGACAGGCTTATGATTTTAATTCGTTTTTTCACAGCGTCCTCCTTTCAGTTCTGCTGTCACTTTCGTACCGTTCCCTTCCCCGCTTTCAAAAAAAAGCTCCCCGTTGTGAAGTTTTACGATTTTCTCACACAGGGTCAGACCCAGACCTGCACCGCCCTGTTTTCTTGACCTGCTCTTATCCACCCGGTAAAAGGCTTCCGTCAGATGTTCTCTGGCCTCTCCGGGAATTCCCGGTCCATCGTCTTCCACGCAGAGCCGGCATCCCTCATCCGTCATCCTTATGGTTACCCGGATATGTCCCCGGGACCCTATCGCCTTTCCGGCATTGTCCACAAGATTCAGCACCAGGGAACGGAACAGATCCGGGTCCAGCATACAGGTTCCTTTCTCACACCGGGCAGTCAGTTCAATCTCCCGTTCCTTAAGTCCGGGACTGAGATGATCCGCTATATCCTCCACAATTCTTCCGGGACTGTGAGGGGACAGCGAGACCTCTGTCTGCTCTGCCGCATAGATATCCAGCAGTTTCAGAGACAGGCGCTCCATCCGTTTTCCTTCACGGAATATATAGTCCGCCGCCTCCCTTCTCTCCTCGTCGCTTAACTCCCGGCTCCGCAGCAGATCCGCATATCCGATTACCGAAGTCATAGGCGTCTTCAGTTCATGGGTAAAATTTCCCACAAACCGTTCCTGACGCGCCACCGCCTCTCTCAGCTCCCGGACATTCTTTTCAATCTGCCCCGCCATACGGTCAAAATCCCTGGACAGACTTCCCAGCTCATCACCGGAGCGCACCCGGGAGCGGAAAGCAAAGTTGCCTTTCCCGATCTCCTGCGCTCCCCTGGCCAGCCGGGACAGAGGCGCTGTCAGGAACAGAGCCATGCTGTAGGCCAGAACGGCACACAGCAGCATCAGAACGGCAAATACAATCCGGTACAGCTCCTGCATCCGGTTCCGGTTACGGTACAGATCCGAAATATCCCGGGCCGCCGTCAGAGAGAACCGCCGGTCCCCCGCTGTAAATGTACCGGTTACACAGAGATTATTTTCCCCATTTTCATCCCGGACCGATACAATGCTCCCCTTTCCTTCTTCCGGATATTCCTTTGTATCTGCAGAATCCCGGGTTCTTAAAAAGGCGGACTCTTTTCCGCTGCTGTATATCTCCTTTCCATCCGCCGTCAGCAGGATATCGTCCCAGTATCCTCCGTTCTGTCTGATACTCTGTCCGATCACATTCCGGATATCGCCTGTCTCTGAGAGCAGTTTCTGAACTCCGGATATCTGCAGCGTATACTGAAGCATTTTATAAGTATTTTCCGCCGTAACCTTTTCCTGCCTCATGGTATCCTGAAAAGAACTGACAATCAGCACGCTGCCGCCGATTCCGAACAGAATGCTCAGAAGCGCCAGCATACAGAAGGTAATCTTCAGCCTGAATTTCATCCTTTCACCTCCAGCCGGTATCCCACTTTATTTACCGCCTGCAGCTCCCGGGTCCAGCCCACTTTTTTCCGCAGTCTCTGGACATGCAGGTCCACCGTCTTGCTTCCGTATTCAAATTCCCCACCCCACACTCTCTCATAGATGGTCTCCCGGTACAGAGCCGTATTCGGATTGCGGGCGAAAAACAGAAGAAGCTCATACTCCTTTCTGGTAAGAGAAATCTCCTCTCCGTCCCTTGTCACACGCATGGATCGGGTGTCTATATCCAGCCCGCAGATATGGATCACATCTTCCGAAAGCCGGTATCTCCGCAGGACTACATCCACCCGTGCCAGCAGCTCAACAATCTCAAAAGGCTTTACGATATAGTCCTCCGCTCCCATCCTCAGCCCTTTTACACGGTCACTTACCGCATTCTTCGCCGTAAGGAAGATCACCGGAATTCCCATCGGCCGGATGTATTCCATCAGCTCAAATCCGTCAATTTTCGGAAGCATCACGTCCAGCAGAATCAGATCGTAAGATTTTGTGCCGATCTTCTCCGCCGCCTCTTCCCCGTCAGATGCACAGTCGCACAAATATCCCGCCTTTTTCAGACTCAGCTTCACCAGATTCACAATGGGCACCTCGTCTTCTACAATAAGTATTCTGATCACCTTTTTCTCCCCTTTACTCTGATCTGTCACAGCAAAAACAGCCCGTTTTCCGATATGAAAACGGACTGCTATTATATTACCATATCCAGGCATCAAAATGGCATCCTTTCTGTCCTTCACGTTTTAAGATAAAGGAAGAAATGCACAGATAACCGCCGCTTGTCAACTCATTTCCTGATATACTGACCATCCCATCTCCTGAATGGCAAGTGAAACATTCTCCTGTCTCATTCAGAAATATTGGCCCCGTCTCTCAGATAAACGATCCGGTCGCAGTACTCCGCCACCTTGCTGTCATGGGTGACGATAATAATGGCCCGGTCCTTCATCTTCAGTCTCTGAAAAAGTTTCATCACATCATTTCCCGTATCTTCGTCCAGCGCTCCGGTAGGCTCGTCGGCCAGGATGATCTTGGCGTTTTTCACAAGGGCTCTGGCTATAGCCGCCCTCTGCTGCTGGCCGCCGGAGAGCTCGCCGGGATAGGACTTTGCCTTCTCCTCAATCCCCAGATTGCGAAGCATCTTTGTGGTCCTCTGTCTGATCTTTGCCCTCGGGATTCCCTGGTATCTGAGAGGCAGGGACACATTTTTATACACGTTCATATCGTCGATGAGGGCGAAATACTGAACCACAAATCCTACTTCCCGTCTCCGGTAGTTAAGCAGATATTTCTTTTTGCGGAAATCCACCTTCTTTCCTCCTACCCGCAGCTCGCCTTCATCCATGGTCATCAGGCCGCCCAGGATATTGAGCAGGGTGGACTTGCCGGAACCGCTCTTTCCCATAACCGCTACCATCTCTCCTTTGTCCACCGACAGAGACGCTCCCCGGAGTGCGTGCACTGCGGCATCCCCTTTGCCGAATGTCTTATGAATATTTTTCGCTTCGATATATGCCATTATTCCTCACTCCTTATGATCTCTTCAATATCAACCTTCATCAGCTTCCTTGCGAAAACCGCGGATACAATCAGCACCGTCAGGAACGCCATCCCCAGGATCACCCACAGAAACATCAGGTTCCACTGCATCATATCCGAGAACTTCCACACATTAAAGGCCATCCCCGCCGCGATCACAAGCAGGATCTCCAGAAGAAACGCCCCCATGACCGGCCTGAGAGACTGGCCGTTCATAATTTCAATCCCGTACCGGTGCATGTTCCGGTTCAGCTTGGCGATTACACTCATGCAGATGCCGGAGATACTGAGCACCCCCATCAGGATACCGGCTCCGAGAAGGATCCGCATGGTATTCCTGGACTCTGTCTTAAAGATATCCATCCCGTAGGTGCCTCCCACAGTAGTAACCGGATAAAGCCCGTATTTTGTGAAAATCTCACACAGCTTCTTCTCTATCCCGGAGACTTCAGACCGGGGCGTATCCGCGTCAACCACGATCATCCCGTCCTGCATGTTCCCCTCATAATTGCACCGGATAAAAACTGCCTCCTCCTCTGTCCGGGGCGTTCCCCGGATCTCCAGATAGGGAACAAGAAAGGCGTTATCCAGAGTCTGGACCAGTCCGCCTTCCTCTCCGGTGGAAAATATCTGATCCGTGAGAACTGACGTACCTTCCTTTAAGATCCCCACAACCCGGAACCGGGTGCGGTATCCCGATATATGCGTCTCCAGCGTATCGTCCACATCCAGGACCGCCGCGAACTCACTCCCAGCCAGCACGGGGATCTCCGTTTCATCCAGATCAAAGATAAAATCATCCTCGTTCAGGAGACGTCCCTCCGACACCTGGAAGTCAAAATGTTCCATAGAGTTCCTGTCAAACTGCCAGTTGTTGGCAAACTCACACAGCATCCCTCCGTCTCCCAGCGGAGAAGGAAACGGTTCTCCTGCCAGAAGCTGTTCCGAACCCTGGAACCTGTCCTGGATATCGTCATAATATACCGGCAGCGATACACTCCCGTAGCCGAAAGCCATATAGTGCAGATCCGGGTCTGCATAAATCTCCCCTATCGCCTTCGCCAGATTTCCGGTATAATCCGGATTGGAAGACTGCGTCGCCCTGTACGCCTCGTCATCCTCATTTGATATAGTGACCGCCAGGCTGTAATATGCGTAATCCCCGGGAACAGAATCAAGTCCTCCCGAATCTACCGACATCTCCAGAAAGTAAGTGGAGAGCATGGTCCCCTGCCAGAAGAAAACGGCGAACTGCACAGCCAGGATCAGGTTCACAAATATTCCTTTTCTCAGATTGTATATTAATTCTTCCAATAATACTGTCACTAAAATCACGCCCTTTTCAGTGAGATCTTCCTGCTTCCGATGCGGAAAGCCAGGCCTGCCCCTGCGATCAGCATTCCACCCGCGATGATGCCGCACACAACAAGCAGGAAATCCGTCAGTTTCAGCGCCACCACCAGACGGCACAGGATCAGCGCGCCGATCATCGCTCCCGCCGCCGCCAGAGCGGCCAGCGCGATCTTCAGATATTCGCCCAGCACCGAGAGCAGGATTTTCGGCGTTGAAAATCCCAGCATTTTCTCCACCTGAATCCGCTGTGCCATATGTCCCGCCCAGTAAGTTCCGGCCAGCACCATATTCAGGACAAAGGAGAAGATGATCGCCATGTAGATCTTCTCCACCACATTCCGGTTTCTCTCCGCATAGCCGGGGTCTTCCACTCTTTCGCCGTCTCCTGTATACACATAAGATACGTCTGCTTCCTTCGTCCAGTCCGTCTCCATTACCTGTCTTAACAGGTCCGCGTTATTATCCACCGCCGTCTCGGTCTTTCCGTCCACAATATATCCGCCTTCCGTCCCGGAAAGCTCCGCCGCAGCCGCCATGGGGATCCACTTCATGCTGTCCAGACGGGTGGCCTGGGCGCTTCCAAGTACTCCTACAACCTCAAACTTTTCTCCCAGGATGTCGATATACTGAGCGCCTCCCTCATCGTAAGTATCCTTTACAAAACGCTGTCCGATCATGGCTTTCTTCTGATCTGAGGCAACCTCAGCCTCTGTAAAATACCGGCCGGAAATCAGCGGCAGCTTTTTAAAGTCCCCCTTATAAAAGACGCCCCTGGTATCTGATTCCAGCTCCAGATCATTTTTAAACAGAATGCCGTTGTTCCACTCATCTTTCAGCAGGATATCACGGATTTCCTCCCAGCTACTCTCCTCGTTGATCATATGGGACGCCCGGTCTGAATAAAAGCCCCGTTTGCTCTCGTCCAGTTCTGTCCTTGCCTGCATATTTACAAGGACCAGAAGCGCCGAGACCAGCACAAGCACCATGTTGAAAAATAAGAGAACCGCGCTTTTGCTTATTCTTCGCCGAAACAGTTTCATACGCCGCACCTCCTCTCTGCCGCACATGATTTAAGCCTTGTCCCTGTTACTCCTTTTTTTCTCTACCGTCACTCTTACCCCCTCTTCTGTATTTTCCACCTTCAGTTCCGCGCCATGCAGGGCAAAGATCTGCCGCGCCAGATAAAGTCCCATGCCCAGATGCTTCTCCCGGCCTCCCCTGCTCTGATTTACAGTGTAAAACATCTCACATACATGAGGCAGATGTTCCGGCGGTATATTGTCTCCTGTATTCTCTATCGTACAGATTCCCTTCTTAAGGACAATCCGGATGCGTCCCTCTTCCCGGTTATAGGACACGGCATTGGAGAGGATAGCAAAAAATGCCTGCTCCAGCAGCTTCCGGTCCGCCGGAAGCATCCAGTCGTCCTCGCACCGAAGTGTTACGTTCAGTCTCTTCTCCTCGGTCTGGACTTCCAGACGGTCCATTTCATCCTCAATTACACTTCTCACGGATATCAGTACATCCCCGATCTTTACCTGTTTCCAGTCCGCTGCTTTGGATGTGGTTATCATCTCTTTGACAAGATCGTCTATTTCCTCGGTCTGGCGGATGATCTGGTCCAGATAATACTTTCTCTTTTTCGTCTCCGGATTCTCCTTCATATTTTCCGAAAAGCCCCGGATCACACTGATGGGAGTCTTGATCTCATGGGCCATCACATTGATAAAATCTCTCCTCTGTGCTTCCAGCCGTTCTTTCTGCCGGTAAGTACGCTCCATAATCCAGAGTGTAAGCGCCGCACAGGCTGCAAGGAAAAGGAAACTGCCTGCCCAGATGTATTTCAGACTGTCCAGCGCCGCCATCCACGGATGCTGCTCGATCCGCAGGATCAGCGTGTACTGCTTTCCGTCTCCGTTTACATAAGGCGGATAAATCAGAGTGCGGATCTGATACCGGCTGCCCCCTCCGGTCTTTTTCCAGCCTTCTGTAGTGTATCCTTCTCTCAGTTCAATCTGTTCCGGGAACTCCTGAAGCCAGGGCTCCTCAAGCCATCCCTCCCATGTGTGATATCCGGCGGAAATCCCCGGAAATACAAGCTGTGCCTCCAGCGGAGCAAATACTGTATTTTCGCTCTTAATATCCGGATTATCCCAATTCCATACCCGCTCCTTTTCGGTTATTACTGTCAGTGTAACCGTGCCGTCTTTCCCGATGGATGTCTCAAAAGGCGGTATTTCTTCCTCCTGCGGCCAGCCCCAGCTGGCCTCATATTCATCCAGAATCTGATCGATCTCTTCTTCCGTACCGGTATATGACTTCCAGTGATTCTCAATAACATCCATGTACGAAAGTCTGTTGGTATCTGACAGCATAACCTGATATTCGTATTTCGGATGATTAATGTCTTTCCCATTCTCCGCCTCGTATCCGGCAAGCCTGCGTATCTCCTCCTGCGTCATATAATCTTCCAGATTTGCAAAGCTGTAGGGAAACTGCAGCTCTCCAAACAGCTCTCCAAAGTCGGACAGAGTTATCTGGATCTGGCTTCCGGACATCTGCTGAAGGATGCTGCCTGTCTCGTCATAGACGGCCGCTGACAGCAGAAAGTGTCCGGACGAATCCACGTTTGCCAGGTTACTCATGGCCTTCCACAGATAAGTCTCGTTTTCCGCCGGTTCAATCGGCAGGATTGTCGTAACCCCGCGGGACTCAAACCGAATATTATAATCCCGGAAGTTTGCCTCCGCTTCATCGGTCTTTCTTAAGTATTCCAGTTCAATATCTTCTTTTTCTCTCCAGGTCACAAGCAGCATGCTCAGAAGATAGATCAGGATAAAAACCGCAAACACACTCAGATATATCTTTTTCCCCATATGCAGATTGATCTTCACTGCTCCACCTCCATCCGGTACCCGGTCTTTCTCACCGTCTGTATCATACACCTGCTGCCCTGCAGGAGCCTCCGGAGCTTCTTAATATGGTTGTCCACTACCCGCTCATTTCCTTCGAAATCATAGCCCCAGAACCGGGTCAGAAGCTGATCCCTTGTAAAGATCCGGTCCGGATTTTCCAGAAAGAACCTAAGCAGTTCATATTCCTTCGGCGGCATCTCACACTTCTGCCCGCAGATCATCACCTGTCCGGTGCGAAGATCCATCTCCACCCCGCCTTTCTTCAGTTTCTCCAGCGGCCGTTCTCCCCGGAGCCGCGCCATCATAGCCATAACCTTGGCGTACAGCACCGGAAGCGAAAAAGGTTTTGTAATATAATCGTCCGCTCCCGCCGCATACCCGGTCAGTTCGTCTTCTTCCAGTACCCGGGCGGTAATAAAGAATATGGGAATATCGCTGTTCTGCCGGATCTTCCGGCACACTTCAAATCCGTTCATTCCCGGCAGCATCACATCCAGCAGAATCATCTGGTAACTGTACGCCTCTGCCTTCTCCACAGCGGTCATGCCGTCGTGAACCTGCTCTGCTTCCCAACCCTTTCCTTCAAAATAATCACTCACTGCTTCCGCAAGGAGCAGATCATCTTCCACAATCAGAATTTTCAGTTTCATGTCTCTTTCCCCTTAGACGTAAGAATTCTTCTATCTGTAATAATACAGAAAAATTATATCCTTTCTGTATCCACTGACACAATACGTAATAACACACGATACGCAGAACTTGCGTGTCAGTCTGCCATATGCTATATTATACATAGAAAAGGGAAACCAGAAGCGGCTTACCCCACAAGTAATTGACTGTTACTCAAAACAGCCGTCACATGTGCGAGATGTGGCGGCCTATTTCTTTCCCCTGAAAATCTGATAACACAGACCAACAAGGGCGACAATGAAAATTAACAACTGGATCAAGTCCGAATATGTAACATTCACTGGCATCCCCCTCCTTTCTTTTAGACGGAGGGGCTGTCCCTTCGGAAAGATCAGAGGGTAAGCCGCCCGGCTCTGGTTTCCCTGTATTCTATTTTATCATATACGCATTTCGCATTCAATGTATTTATCAGTATATCCAGTTCGTGTAAATCTCTTCTATTTCTTCTGCGCTTAACTGCTCGGCTTCCACTGTATACGAGCAGTTTTCATACACACAGGATGAATAGCTGGAACCGTCTTCATACCAGTATATTTCTATCAGAGCCCCTTTAAGCTGTACGGATTCTTCTCTTCTGAAATCCGGATCCGGAACAGCCGTACCATCCGTTGTTTCCGGTTCCTGTCTCAGTGTACAGGTCATCCCCATAACATTTTCATAAGCCATCTCATATGAGGTTCCATCTTCCTGCTCCGAAACAAGACGGTAGCCATCCGGCATACCAGCCGGGAATTTCTCCCGGAAGCCTGTCCCGGCTCCGTTATTTTCCCGAACCGGAGCTGAACCTGCTGTATCCCCGCTTCCCTGCTGTCTCAGCAGAACGCCTGTCAGGATCAGCAGACCGGCGCAGGCCGCGGCTGCCGCCATATAACCGGCGGACATTCTGAGATTCTGCATCAGGCGGCCTGTCAATGTCTTCCATCTGTCTTTTTGCGCATCCCGCTTTTCTCTGCGGATCAGCTGTTCCATCTTTTTCTCAAATTGTTCCGAAAACTGATATTCATAATCCGTGCTGTCCTCAATTCCCCGGATCAGCGCTTCATCCACAACAGGCATGTACTGATACAGCCAGTCGTCTGTTACTTTTATCTTACTCATTTTTCATTTCCTCCAGCCGGTCAAGCGCTTCCTGTATCAGGACCTTTCCCCTGGCAATCCGCTGACGCACCGTTCCTTCCGGAATATCCAGAATGCCGGCAATATCCTTATTCTCCATCCTTGCCGAATACTTTAACAGAAAAATATCCCTGTATCTGCCGGGCAGATTTTTCAGAATATCCAGCACTTCATTATCAGCATCCGACTCCATATACGCGGCGGGCTCAATGCGGATATCCAGATCCTCCACAGACATCTCTCTGTCAAACTGTTTCTTTCTCTTCCGGTATATGTCCACCGCCGCGTGTTTTACCGTAACAGCCAGATACCGTTTCGTTCTCAGCGATCCGGTTTCCCCCACTTTGTCCATATTCGCGGCAATTTTCATAAACGCTTCATGTACGGCGTCTTCTGCAAGATAAGTATCTCTCAGTATATCCAGCGCAATCCTCATCATAAAATGCCGGTATGTTTCATACAGGATTACAAACTTCCGTCTGTCCTCCCCTGAATCTATCATCAGCAGATAAATCATAACCTTCTCCTGTCAGCAGCTCAGAATTCTCGTCACAATCGCAAAAGGCGGCATTTCTGCTCTGCCGCCTTTTTGCGGATACTATTCCGGCCTGATCTGAGTCAGGCGGATATTCGCAGTCCGCTATGCTACTTGCCCATTTCACAGCCGCCCCATTCTACTACAGTAAATCCTGTTCTAGCCGGAGCGTCCAGTTCCTGTTCCGGTATCTCCTGCCGGCTGTCTGTCGGCTGATATGCCATAAATACACGGATTACCGTATCCGGCACCGGTTCAATGACAAGTCCGGCATGTTCCGTATAGGCCTCTGTCTGAAAAGAAATCAGATTGTACGCATTGGCCTCCAGCCTGGGCAGCCAGTATACAATAAATTCATTGGCCTCCCTTCGGGTTAGTCCCAGCTTCGCAAGCGCTTCTTCCAGGAACTGCGCAGAATCTTCTCCCGCGACACAGAACCCTTCCGAGAAATCATACTTCCAGTCGGATGTTCCTTCCCAGTACAGATAATTGTATTCCCTTCCCGTCCGGTCTGTAAGCCTGCCGTCCGGTTCCGCCGTTACCGTCCAGCCGCCTCTGTACTCCGGATAAGTACAGGTCAGCTCACCGTCATAGTCCAGCCGGACTGACACTTCCTGTTCCTTCTCAGGATACAGGTAAATAACCGGCTTTTCTGACGTCATAGATTCATCTGACATCAGACTGCCCAGAAAAATCAGGAGCCCGACAGCGGCTGCAATACAGATCCCCCATAAAATAACAGAATAAAATTTTTTCACAGCATTTTCCCTCCTTTTCGTTCAGAGCTCGGTCCTTCAGAGCCCGGTGCGGGATTTCTTTCAGCTTCCACTGAAATATCCATCCTTTCCTTCTTACTCTATATAACGAAATTCAGGCGGAAGAACGTTACAAATTTCTTTATTTTTCTTCAGAGCCAAGACATTCAGCCGCAAACTGTTCTACTGACTCCGCCCGGGCGGCCGCCCTGCGCCATTGCCCCAGAGTATCCAGATCCCTTTCTTTGAGAATCCTTGCCTTCACATCTTCCGGAACTGTTCCGATATCCTCCAGAAGTTCCAGTATAAACTCTGCCTTTCCCTCTGCTTTACTGATTCTCCTCGTTTCCTGCACATCATATGTTTCAAAATTTTCAAACAGCATCGTAAAATCCCTCCGTTCCACGCGATCTGTAAAATCCGCCACTTCTTCTTTCGGAACATTCATCCGCAGCAACAATACTGATATGATTTTGCCAATCAACTTTAATACCGATTCCGGAGAATTTTTGCTGATACTTTCAAAATATTCTGCCGGTATATCCTTAAGTTTCTGAAAATCCGCCGCATTCCGGAGTTTATCAATCAACATAATCAGAGACAGTTCGTCCCCTTTATCCACCAGTTCCTGATTCGTATACTTTGACAATGGCACTACCAAGTATCTGAAATCCGGAATAAAATCTCCCAGCACATCATTCAAATGCACTCGGGCTTTAAAATCAGTTTCGCCCCGCTGTCCTTTACCTTTGTGTTTCGAATCTGATTAACTTTGCTGCGGCCTTGTTCTTTTCTGTCTTCCATGTATTTCTCCTTTCCTGGCTGAAGATACATGAAGGACTGTCTTTACTGTCATTGTAGCAATATACAGCAGGAAAAACAAGCTGACAGACAGTAACTGCCGCGCTCCATATATCCCTCCCCGATATTCTTTTGTCGCTTACTTTATTAAATCTTTGAATCCCTCTGGCCGAATGGCCTTGATTTGTTTTGAGCTCACATCGCCGGATATAATTCAGGGGCCGGATAAGAGGAATCTCTATCCGGCCCCTGATGAAAGGTCCGTAATATCTCAGTTTATCTGTCGAAGTTTCCGAATGTATTCCGAAGCTCTCTGGAAACATCACCGGTCGCTATCATAACATACTGCCTGTTTACAGTTTCGGCTGAAATGGGGCCTACTGTTTCGGCAGGTCTGGTTTCTGTTGCAGGAAAAGTAAAGCCGATACAGCCTCCTTCTGCCAGTGCGTCATATGCGGAGGAGTCCGTATCATATTCATAGATTTCCACATTGGAATCCTGATAGCCAAACCCGTCGACCGCTCCGACCTTCTCTGCCTCTACTTCTGTTCTCTCTCCATCCAGAACGCCCTTTTCGAGAAGATATGCCTCCAGATCAGCCAGGGTAGTATTACTTCGGTACACCAATACCTGTTCTTCCACAGGAGTCCCGGCTGTATTTTCGTTCCCCGGCTTTTCTTCTGCATTGCTTCCACAGGCTGACAGCGCCGCTCCCAGCAGGAATGCGGTTAATAATAATGAAATCTTTTTTTTCATAACATTTCACATCCTTTCTTTCCGGCGCTTATTTGATTTTTCAGCGCCGCCGTTTTTCTTATATATCTTTTTCTGTATTTTTATAATATATAAGAACTGTATCTTTTCTGTATCCTTGTATCAGTCTATTAAAAAATTCCATCTTTCTTTTCCAGAGTTTGCTTTATCATAATGCTTCTCTTTTATAGTTGTTTCGAGCTTCTGGTATAAAAGGAAATCCTGCCTGTCTTCAGACAGAAGAAGAGCCAGAGTATTTCTTCATTCCTCTGGCTCTTCTTTATACATTCCGCCCCTGATACTGTACAGTCACAACATGGACGGTTTTCTTTGATTCATCAATCTTGAAGATAGCAATATAATTATCTATGAGTAATTGCCGGTATCCTTTTCCGGCATATCTTCCTTCGGTCCGTTCCTGATGCGACTGAGGAAAAGTTTCTAATTTCTTTAATGCCTCCCAGATCCGGTCCGTCTGTCCTTTGGCATTTTCCGGTGATAACTTTTCCAAAGCAATGTAAAAAAAAATTTCATCAATCTCCCGGAATGCCTGTTGGTTTAATCTGACTTTATATTTATCCATAGTATTTTTTATTCAGTTTCTCAAAAGCCTCGTCGAGATCCAGCGAAACGCCGCCTTCTTCCATTTCTTTCTCGGATTCATAGATTGCCTGGTCGATCCGGTTGTTTTTTGCAAATTTATCATATAATTCACTGCTCATTACCACCAGATCACTGTATCCGTTTTTGGTAATAAAAATCGGTTCCTGCGTCTTGTGAGCCAAATCGGATATCTCACTTGTATTGCGGAGATCTTTGATCGGCATGATAACTGGCATAATATCAGCCCCTTTCTTCTTTTGACATGATTATAGCATAATTATGTCAGGAAGTACACCAAATTATTCGCCCGTTTATCTTTGTTTTTGATCTATCTCTATAACGACCAACAGGCATGCTCAGACTGTAAGCAAAGTCTTAAATGTATTCACAAGTTTCTGTGATACTCCTCCGGTCGCAATCAGGACAGCCAGCATTGATGCCACACTCAGTACAAGCTATCACCTGTACCGGCGCGTTATCCGGGGAATCATCCGCCATCTGCCTGGACAGACCCATTACCTCATGGAATACCGGGATCTCCCGGATCTTCTGGTACGCGTAGACCGCATATGCGTCATCTTCCCGGCTCCAGCCTTCCTTTCTGTTTTCCTCTGATATATATCCGGTATTGACCAGATCCTCCTCCAGTTCCTTCATGGTATCGGAATTCACAGGATATATCCGGAATTCAAACTCATCCGTCTGGTATCCCAGTTCTTCCATTGTTTTCTTTACTTCTTCAACACACTGATCTGCACTCATAAAGGAAACAGAGCCCGGCTCAAGCAGCGGGACATTCGCCGGATCAAACACGTTTATATTGGAGTAATACTGACAGGTTCCGCTTCCGTAAGAGATTCCCTCCGCTATATGAAGGGTGCTTTCATCCTCAAAGATATAATAATTAGAGTCCGCTCTCCCTTCATCTACCGGATAATTTTCCTGTTCGGAGATCTCTTTCCCCTCTCCGAACATAGCCCAGGCCTTTTCCTGGTCGCAGCAGCGAAGTCCTTCTGCGGATATCCGGCTGATTTTTTCTTCTTTTACCTGATCCGGCACTTCTACCTGACAATTGAAACGGACTTTGCCTGATTCAGATTCCTTTTCATACGTATCCGGAAATATCATTTCCGTTTCATCCGAAGGAACCGTACCATTAACGTTTCTCTCCGGTTCCCGGCTTTTCCCGCATCCGGAACAGGCCGCCAAAAGGCATAAGATTAAGCATAAACAACAGATTTTTTTCATAGCATCTTCTCCCCATATTAAATGATTGTTCAATAAGATGGGAATGATCCTGATTGATCATTCCCTTCCTGAACACGCTACAACGATTATGTTTTATAATACTAGTGATAGTATAAAAATAGTACAAAGTAAAGATGCCATGTATACCTAAATCATG
>USFD01000068.1 GCA_900553885.1 uncultured Ruminococcus sp. | reverse complement strand
TTTGGGCGACTTTGGAGCAGAATTTAGTAAAACAAAAACCCTGGGTGCAGGCGTTAGGATTTTCAATGGAGCTGTGCTCCGGCTGATATTTGCGCACGGCCGATTGGATGCGTCTTCCGGGAATGAGGAATGTGGGACTTCACTGACTTTGAAACGGATGTTAGAAAAACAAAAAACCTGGCGGCAGGCATTGAATTTGCAGCAGAATTGTCTGAGCGGAACGCGAGTTTTCTGCTGCAAATTCAGCTTTTAGCCTGTCGGCAGGTTTTTGTTGTTTTTCTTCATACGCGGAACGGAAATGAAGTCCCACATTTCTCTTTCCCAGATGCGATTATCCACTTATGCTGTATCTGGATACTTTCGGACCATCTCCGGTCTCATGTCTCCGATAAATTCAACTATCTACAAAGTTGCAATATCTATAAGTGTCAGTTTCTTTATGTCTGTATTTTCAAGACTGGTTATCAGAGCCCGGGCAGTGTCAATCGCCGTCAGTACATTTACACCGGTCTCAATGGCATTTCTGCGGATGACAAATCCATCTTTAGAATGTTCTGCCCCCTGTGCCGGAATATCGATAACAAGGTCAATCTTATGTCCCAGAATCAAATCAAGAAGGTTCGGTGACTCCTGCTCAATCTTGCGCACCGGTGTTGCCTTTACGCCTGCATCGTTAAGCGCGCGTGCCGTTCCGCTGGTGGCAAAGATATGGTAACCGATATCGGCAAATCTCCGTCCGATCTCCACAGCCTCCGGCTGATCTTCATCCCGGACAGTCATAATCATGTTCTTGAATTTCGGCAGTTTAATTCCGGCTCCCAGGAATGCTTTATAAAGCGCCTCGTCAAATGTTTTCGCGATACCAAGGCACTCGCCGGTGGACTTCATCTCCGGTCCAAGGCTGATATCCGCGCCTCTGATCTTCTCAAAGGAGAATACCGGCATCTTAACAGCCACATAATCTGCCTCCGGCTGCAGCCCGGGGGTATAACCCAGCTCTTTTATCTTCTTTCCGATGATAACCTGGGTGGCAAGAGGCACAATCGGAATTCCTGTAACTTTGCTGATATAGGGCACAGTACGGCTGGAACGCGGATTTACCTCAATTACATACACATCTTCTTCCCCGCAGACAATGAACTGGATATTAATCATACCAATAACATGCAGGGATTTTGCAAGTCTTCTTGTATACTCTGCGATCTTGGCCTTTGCCCCCTCTGTCAGGCTCTGAGCCGGATAAACGGAAATACTGTCACCGGAGTGGATTCCCGCGCGCTCAATATGCTCCATAATACCCGGAATCAGAATATCTGTGCCGTCGCACACGGCGTCAACTTCAATCTCCTTGCCCTGCAGATATTTATCCACCAGAATCGGGTGATCCTGCGCGATCCGGTTAATGATACCGATAAACTGGTCGATATCATTATCGTTAATGGCAATCTGCATGCCCTGTCCGCCAAGTACGTAGGACGGACGCACAAGAACCGGATATCCCAGACGGTTTGCAACTTTTTTTGCCTCTTCCGCCGTAAATACCGTTCCTCCGGTCGGACGCGGGATCTGGCATTCTTCCAGAATCTCATCGAACAGCTCTCTGTCCTCTGCCTTGTCTACATTTTCCGCAGAGGTTCCCAGAATCGGAACGCCCATCTTCATCAGTGCCTCCGTCAGCTTAATGGCAGTCTGTCCGCCGAACTGAACAACCGCACCGTCCGGTTTTTCAATATCCACAATGCTCTCCACATCTTCCGGTGTGAGAGGTTCGAAATACAGCTTATCCGCAATATCAAAGTCTGTACTTACCGTCTCCGGGTTGTTATTGACGATAATTGTCTCATACCCTTCTTTGGAGAAGGCCCAGGTACAATGCACGGAACAGAAATCAAACTCGATTCCCTGGCCGATACGGATAGGACCGGATCCAAGAACAAGAACTTTCTTTCTGTCTCTTGTCTCTTCCGCTTCATTTTCACTGCCGTATACGGAATAGTAATAAGGCGTCTCAGCCGCGAACTCTGCAGCGCAGGTATCCACAATCTTATAGGACGCCACAATACCGTTGGCGTGGCGCATATCATGAATTTCCCGCTCGCTCTTTCCGGTCAGACGGGAGATCACGTTGTCCGGGAACTCAATCCTTTTTGCTTCTCTTAACAGATCAACGGTAAGTTCCTGCGTCTTCAGAGCATTCTCCATCTCCACAATAATGGCAAATTTATCAATAAACCATCTGTCAACTTTTGTAATATTGTAAATCGTATCGTAATCAATACCTCTGCGGATTGCCTCAGCAATCTTCCACATGCGCATGTCATCTACAATTGCAAGCTGCTCCAGCAGATCTTCCTTTGAAAGCCCTGTGAAGTCATAGGACATCAGGCTGTCCACATGCTGCTCCAGGGACCGGATCGCTTTCATCAGCGCGCCTTCAAAGTTATTGCAGATACTCATAACCTCGCCGGTTGCCTTCATCTGAGTTGTAAGTGTTCTCTTTGCACTGATAAATTTATCAAACGGCAGACGGGGAAGCTTTACAACCACATAGTCCAGCATGGGCTCGAAACTTGCGTAAGTCTTCTTCGTAATCGCATTTTTGATCTCATCCAGTGTATACCCGAGAGCGATCTTTGCCGCAACCTTTGCAATCGGATAACCGGTTGCTTTGGATGCCAGAGCAGAAGAACGGCTTACACGGGGATTCACCTCGATAACGCAGTACTCAAACGAATCCGGATTCAGCGCATACTGTACGTTACATCCGCCTGTGATATTCAGCTCGCTGATAATATTCAGAGCAGAAGTACGCAGCATCTGGTACTCTTTATCTCCCAGGGTCTGGGACGGAGCTACAACAATACTGTCTCCGGTATGAACGCCCACCGGGTCAATATTTTCCATATTACATACAGTAATACAGTTGCCCTTGCTGTCCCGCATCACTTCATACTCAATCTCTTTCCATCCTGCAATACAGCGCTCTACAAGTACCTGTCCCACACGGGAAAGACGAAGACCATTCTCCAGAATTTCCACCAGCTGATGGGAATCGTGGGCAATACCGCCGCCGCTGCCGCCCAGTGTGTAAGCCGGACGCAGCACTACCGGATAGCCGATTTTATTTGCAAATGCAAGACCGTCATCTACATTTTCCACTACAAGAGAAGCCGCAACAGGCTCTCCGATCTTTTCCATTGTCGCCTTGAATTCCAGACGATCTTCCGCCTTCTTGATCGTCTCAGAAGTCGTTCCGATCAGACGCACTCCGTTTTCCTTCAGGAAGCCCGCCTCTTCCAGCTCCATTGCCAGATTCAGCCCGGCCTGTCCTCCAAGCGTGGGCAGGACGCTGTCCGGCCTTTCCTTTTTAATAAGCTGCTCTACTACCTCTACAGTCAGAGGTTCAATATATACGCGGTCCGCAATGTCCTTGTCTGTCATAATAGTCGCCGGATTGGAGTTTAACAGAACAACCTCAATGCCCTCTTCTTTCAGGGAACGGCATGCCTGAGTTCCCGCATAATCAAACTCTGCCGCCTGCCCGATGACGATCGGACCGGAACCGATAACCAGTACTTTCTTAATACTTAAATCTCTTGGCATTATTTCGCTCCTTTCATCATCTCAATGAATTTATCAAATAAATATCCGGAATCCTGAGGTCCGGGACATGCTTCCGGATGGAACTGTACGGTAAAGATATTCTTGCCCACATAAACCAGTCCCTCATTTGTTCCGTCATTTACATTTTTAAATGCCGGGACCGCCACAAGAGGATCTACCGACTCCTCATCTACCACATAGCCGTGATTCTGAGAAGAAATATAGACTCTTCCGGTTTCCAGATCTTTTACCGGATGATTGCCGCCTCTGTGTCCGTATTTCAATTTGTGCGTGGAAGCGCCTGTGGCAAGCGCCATAAGCTGATGGCCAAGGCAGATTGCAAATATGGGAATATCTGTATTGTACAGTTTTCCGATCTCCCCGATAATGGAAGTGCAGTCCGCCGGGTCCCCGGGGCCATTGGAAAGCATGATTCCGTCCGGTTCAGAAGCGATAATCTCTTCCGCCGTTGTGTGAGCCGGATACACCGTCACTTCACAGCCGCGTTTATTTAAAGACTTCGCAATATTATTCTTGGCGCCAAGATCTAAAAGCGCGACTTTAAGGCCTTCGCCCTCCAGCACGTATTTCTCCGAACATGTTACTTTGGAGACAACATCTCCTACCGTATATGCCTTCAGTTTCGGGATAATCTCGTCCAGATCATAATTCTCGTTTGTGGTAATCATGCCGTTCATTGTACCTTTTTCGCGCAGAATCTTCGTAAGCGCACGGGTATCAATTCCTGCAATCCCGGGAATATCCTGTTCTTTTAAGAAATCCTGAATCGTGCCCTCACATCTGAAATTGCTGGGCATTCTTGATAATTCTCTTACAATATATCCATCCGGCCATGCTTTTGCTGACTCCATGTCCGGTGTGATACCATAATTTCCGATCAGGGGATAGGTCATTACAACAGCCTGCCCTGCATAAGAGGGGTCTGTGAGCACCTCCAGATAACCTGTCATAGAAGTATTAAAAACAATCTCACTGATACAGTCCCGCGTGGAACCAATACTTGTTCCTGTAAATACGGTACCATCTTCCAATATTAGAAACGCCTTCATCTGTTCACCCTTTCCCTTTGTATAAATCAATATCAGCTGATTTAAGAAGAGCCATGTCATTACATAGCAAAGGCACTCTTGGAGTCTTTTGATTCCAGAGCGCCCACGTTCTCAAATTGTAAAAATTATACTACAACTGAGTCCATAATTCAACTAATAAATACTTCTAAATATTCAGAAACAATACTGATAATTCGGTTCATCCTGCCGAAAATTCCACAGAAGCAAAGAAAAATATCCGATTCTCAGTTTTTCCTCTGCTCCGGCAATCCACATATAATATGCGGTTTTCTCCTGTCATTCACTGTCTTCCCCATAATCCCAGAACACGGAAATCCTCCTGTGCGTTCCGTCGTCCACATAAGTATATCTTACCCGGGAAAGCCCGTAAGTATCCGCCAGATTTTCCGCTGCTCTCGGGATCAGCTCATCAATGACCACATCTCTTGCCTGGCTGTAAACGTGATCATCTGAAAACTTGCAGACAAAAGATTCCTCTCCCCCGTAAATACTCCGATTCATATCCCGCAGCAGCTGATCAGAATCAAACCTGTCATAATACTGCCCGTTTAATCTGTAATAATCCAGATCATCAGAATCACATTCCGGATAGGGAACAAAATCGTTCTGAATATGGTCTGCCGCAAGCACTTCATCCGTACAGCAGAGATAATCATAATTAATACTGTTATGCGGAACACTTTCCCCCGACTCAGCCTCCAGGAAAACCGGATCTCCGAACGTTACATCCATCTGGTAATATGTTCCCCCGCAGTTTACAATATTCCACGCATGAGCTCCCTGCCCCCGGATTGTTCCGGTAACATAAATACACTCAATTTTCATCTGATCAAGAAGATACTGTGCCGCTCTCGAATATCCCGCACATACTGACCGTTTTCCGACTAACGCGCTGTAGATATTCTGATTATCCGGCGCACTCTCATCATAATCCACCGTACGCACCAGATATTCATATACGTATTTTATTTTCTCATACTCCGTTTCCCCGCCGCTTATTCCAGACAGACACTCTGCCGCCGCCTGACCGATTTCTGTCTGCCTCTGTTCTTTTTCAGACCGGGTACAGGTATATCCCGGGTACAGGTCTGTATAATCCTCAAACACTGTCATCCGGGAACTGCCATCACACCAGAACAGCTCCGGCCGGTCGTAGAGAAGATACTCATATACTTTCGCCGCGTCATCATCTCTGCCGGCATGTATGCGGGTTCTTTCTTCCATCGACTGCACTGCCTGAAGAATTTCCCGGTAGATCTGCTGTTCTCTGTCATTCAGCTGCTGATAATAAAAACCGCTTTTCACCTCTTCTACATCAACCGTAAGCTCAGGGAACTCTGCCTGAGGCTGTGCAACTGTGTTCACGGTTTCTCCTACCGACCGTATCAGCCGGGGCAGAGACCAGCCCGCCGCTGTCACCGCTCCGGCCAGCATAGCAGTAACACAGATTAATAACAGAATTCTCGGAAAGATGTGTTTTTTCCGCTTTCTCCTTCTTGCCATGCTTCTCCTCTCTGTTTCCGTTCCTACGTCAGTTCTGCAATCCGCGATACCCCTACATAAATCTCAGAAATTTTGTACCAGGTCGGATAATCCACGATCCCTGTTGCAGGAAGCCCGAATACGGACTGAAATTTTCTTACAGCTTCCGCGGTAGACGGACCGTAAATTCCGTCCGCACGTATATTCGGAATTGCCGGATATGCTCCGGCAATTACATCAAGCTGTTCCTGCAGCTGACGTACCTTGTCGCCTCTTGATCCTTCTTCCAGATTATAGCCGGGCCAGGAAGCAGGGATGCCCGATATCTCCTGGGCTGTATTAATGTACATATCGTCCCCGTAATAATACCGCAGAATTTCAATAGGGGTCAAGCCCTCGTCACCCAGGGCTTTTGAACCCCATTGTGTCATCCAATTCGGGCATGTAACCCGCCTCCCATCACAATACTGAGTCAGAATAGGCTGACGCACATTGGGCCGTGACAGATAGTTGGAAAACAATTCATCCACAATAACTGATATGGTATCATAAATGTTGCGTTCGGGAATCCATTTATGATCAAAGGCCGTAGATGATGTTATCGTAAAATCATATCCCCTGTTTCTGTACCACTCTGTATATACCCTGTTCAATGTAAACGACATAATTGCAAGTACATTTGCACGAATTGTATTTGCCGGCCAGGTGGCGTAGATCTCGCTGGAAGCCACGTTTTTGATATAGTCCTTGTATTTCACATAATAATTTTTTGCCGTACTGTCCCGCGGCGAACCGTCATGTACAACAATATACTCCGGAATTACCACCCTGCTCAATACAATCTCCCCGGACTCATTTACAGGCTTTATCTCATCTTCCGCAATTTTAGGCGGATATTCTCCATACAGAGTATGTGCGGGAATCACAAACACTTCTTCCTCTTCCCGGGACGCATCACTGGGTCTCATTCTGACGTTCTGTATTGCCTTTACATTTGCAAGGATCTCGGCTCCGGCAATACTCACAGGTTCAAAGCCGGGAGCGCTGATATCAAACGTATACTCCGAATAAGGCTGCCGTTCATTTTCCGGATTCAGACTCCACTCTTCCGGCGGGGCATCCAGGTCAATTATTTCCGTCTGCCCGGAAGAGTCTGTTGTCAGCCTCTCAAGCGTATTCTCCGGAACGCCGGTATAAGATATGGATATTTCCGCCGCTCCAATCGGACGGGAATTAACCGACGAAGTTACATTAATCTGGAGCTGACCTTTCTCTGACGCTTCATCCTGCATTGCTCTTATATATCCCATCTCTTTCTCCTGCATACAATGATCTCTTTCATTATATCGGTGAAAAGATATTTTTATGTGCAAAAGCTGCTGTATTCTTCCGAATACAGCAGCTTTCCTTTTCAAAACAGTTTCACTATATCATTGTACATAACCACAACCATAAGAATCATTAATGCAGCAAAACCGGCAAAATGTACCATTCCTTCCTTTTCCGGAGGGACCCTCTTTCTCCGCACAGCCTCGATAATCAGAAATACAAGACGTCCCCCGTCCAGTGCGGGAAGGGGAAGCAGATTGAGTACTCCCAGGTTTGCAGTCAGAAGAACCGCAAAATTCATCAGATTTAATACAAGCACATCCATGCCGGCAGAAGAGGATGACTCATATACATTATCCACCGCGTCCACAATTCCTACCGGACCGGACAGATCCCGAAGTCCCATCTGGCCTGTGACAAGCATCCTCAGACTGTCTATGGAATAGTTAATCCAGTATTTTACCGTATAGGCGCCGTACTGTATAGATCCAAAGAATCCCGGTTTTACGGTCTCTCCCCCGACAACTCCCAGTTTTGCATATGCATCGCCTTCCAGCTGTCTGGGTTCGATTTCCACTGTATATTCTTCTCCGTCACGATCCAGTACCACTTCCAGAGAAGTCTCGTTCGGATGCGTCAGATTATACAGACTGATATCATTCCAGATATGAATATTTCTTCCATTAATTTCCTTAATTACATCTCCGGCCTGAATTCCTTCTTCCGCTGCCGAATATCCCTCAGATACATCTGTAACTGTAGCGGAACTATATCCGATCCATCCTACCATAATGGAGCACAGAATCCATGCCAGAATCAGATTAAAAACGGGACCTGCCGCAATGACCGACATTCTCGCCCATACAGATTTGCTGTTAAAGCTCCCCTCCGACATATCGTCTGCGTCATCTTCCCCCATCATGCATGCGCCGCCGAACGGAAGCAGCTTAAGGCAGAAAAATGTGCCGCCGATCTTCTTCCCGATCAGGGTGGGCCCAAGACCCAGGGAAAATTCATCCACACGGATTTTGTTTATTTTTGCCAGAGTAAAATGTCCCAGTTCATGGAATATAATAATCAGGCTGAATAATATAATCGCAATAACTATGCCCATATGCTACCACCTGCTTTTTATAAATTCATATGTTTCCTGTTCGGTCTTTAGTATCTCTTCCACTGTCGGCTCCGAAATATTCCTGTGCTGTTCCATACATGCCTGAATGATCTCCGGGATCTGAAGATACCGGATTTTCTTGTCCAGGAACATGGATACCGCACGTTCATTGGCCGCATTGAAAACGGTAGGAAGACTTCCGCCCCGGCGTCCCGCCTCATAAGCCAGCTTCAGGCCGTAAAAGGTCTCCATATCCGGACGTTCAAATGTAATCTCCGAAAGAGCGCCGAAATCCAGTCTGTCTCCCGGCAGGAATCTGCGTTCCGGATAGTACAGCGCATACTGTATGGGAAGCTTCATATCCGGTGTGCCCAGCTGAGCGATCACTGCACCGTCTTCGTATTCTACCATGGAATGAATAATGCTCTGAGGCTGAACCACTACCTGTATCTGATCTACTGTAACGTCAAAGAGCCATTTTGCCTCGATAACTTCCAGGCCTTTATTTACCATAGTAGAAGAATCAATGGTTATTTTTTTACCCATCTCCCAATTCGGATGTTTCAGCGCATCCTCTACCTGAATATTCTCCAGTTCTTCTTTCTTTTTTCCCCGGAACGGACCTCCGGAAGCAGTCAGAAGAATTTTGTGAAGACTTTTTTTCTGTCCTCCCTGAAGGGACTGAAAAATTGCACTGTGTTCACTGTCCACAGGCAGAATTTTCACCTGTTTTTCCCGGGCAAGCGGCATAATAATATGCCCTGCTGTAACCAGCGTCTCCTTATTGGCCAGGGCAATATCCTTTCCGGATTTAATCGCCTCGATGGTAGGAAGCACACCGATCATCCCTACTACTGCAGTTACAAGAATCTCTGAGCAGGGATCTGATGCCGCTGCAAGCAGTCCATCCATACCTGAAAGGATCTGCACATCCAGATCCCGCACATTTTCTTTTAACTGCGCCGCCCTGTCCGGATCCCATACAGCCGCAATGGCTGGCCGGAACTCCCGGATCTGCTGTTCCAGAAGACGGATATTACTTCCGGCTGCCAGAGCGGTCACCTCAATGTCTTTATTTGTTCTTACAATTTCCAGTGTCTGGGTTCCAATGGATCCCGTAGAACCCAGAATTCCTATTTTCTTCATAATATGACCTTCTTCTTGGAAAGCGGAATTTGATAATCCGCTTTACTTCTCTTTTCTCTGATTCAGCTGTTACTGCTTTTCAATTCAGAAATCTTTCACCCTTGTGCAGTAAATCCTGCTTTCCTTCCCGGAAATCATATGCCGGGAATCTATCAGAGCATGATAGCAAGATAATAAATAATCGGGGCAGTGAAAATCACACTGTCAAAACGGTCCAGAATTCCGCCGTGTCCGGGAATCAGTTTTCCGTAATCTTTAATATTATGATACCGCTTAATTGCCGATGCAGCCAGATCACCGATCTGGGAAATTGCTCCGCCTGCCGCTCCGATTACCGCATAGGGCAGAACGTCCACTCCTGCATTCCCCCAGTAATTAATTGCCAGGCCATAAAGCACTCCGATCAGAGCGGCTCCCAGGATTCCGCCGATTCCGCCTTCCACGGATTTTTTCGGACTTAATATAGGTGCCATCTTATGTTTTCCGATCAGCATTCCCACACAGTATGCACATGTATCGCACCCCCAGGAGCAGACAAATACAAGCCACACCGTAAAGACACCGCCGGGGAGAATCCGTACCTGATAAATATAGGACAGCATTACCGCAACGTAGAACATGCCGAAAAATGCGGCCATTATCTGCTGCGTATTATATTTGGGATACGCAAACACAAGCACTGCCATCTGACAGATCAGAAATGCCATAAACAGCATCATAAACCAGTTCAGACGTTCTCCCGGAAGATACTCCTCAAAATACAGAAGGCCGTAGTAAGCAATCGCCGCAATATATCCGACTGTACCCGGAGGCTTTTTTTCAATTCCAAACACTTTGTAAAGTTCTGTCATGCCAATCAGACTGACGGCAAGCAGGACAAAAAACAGAAGATCTCCCCCTGTAATTACCGTGACCAGAGCAATGATCACAAGCAGAATTCCACTTAATAACCGCGTTCTAAACATCTGCCTGTCCCTCCTCTACACCGCCGAAACGTCTGTGTCTGTGATTATACTCTTCCACTGCTTTTACCAGCTCTTCCTTTGTAAAATCCGGCCATGGCACGTCTGTAAAATAAAACTCCGAGTAGGCAAGCTGCCAGAGCAGATAATTGGAAAGTCTCTGCTCGCCGCTTGTACGGATCATCAGATCCGGATCCGGAATACCATGGGTATCAAGGTAGGATTCAAACACCGATTCATCGATACGATCGGGATCCAGCCTGCCTTCTGCACAGTCTTTTGCTATCCGGCGGGAAGCACGGACAATCTCATCTCTGCTTCCGTAATTGAGCGCTATGGTAAAATTCAGTCCTCCGTTATTTACAGTGGCTGCTTCCAGTTCCCGGATTCTGCTTTTTATATCGTCATCCAGAGGTTCAATATCTCCGATCACGCGGATCTTCATATCATTTTTTGCCGCCGTCTTCAGACAGGTCTTCATGTAATTGCGAAGCAGCTTCATCAGAGCGGCAACCTCACTTTCCGGCCTGCTCCAGTTCTCGGTCGAAAAAGCATATACGGTCAGGTACTTGATTCCCATCCGCCACGCTTCCTCGCAGATTCTCTCCACATTTTTACTTCCCTGAGCATGGCCGTAATTTCTTGGCATACCCTTGGCTTTTGCCCAGCGTCCGTTTCCATCTAAAATAATCGCAATATGCTGCGGTACTTTCATGATTCATTCCCCTATCCATAAGGCAGATGCCGGAAATCCCCAGGATACCTGTCCGGTCTCTGCATTTCAAATCTTCCCGGTAAGCTTCCATGCAAAAGGGAGCCCTGATTTAAAAGCCCCCTTCTGTATGTGTTCCGGTTTACACCGTCATGATCTCTTTTGATTTTGTCTCCACCATCTTGTCGATCTTTTCTACATATTTATCTGTCAGTTTCTGAAGTTCATCTTCCAGATCTTTAATCTCATCCTCGGAAACCTCTGTTCCCTTCAGTTTTTTAAATGCCACATTTCCGTCTCTGCGGATATTGCGCACTGCAACTTTGGCTCCTTCGCCTTTCTTCTTTACATCTTTTGCCAGTTCTTTTCTGCGTTCCTCTGTAAGCTCCGGAAAAACAAGACGGATACAGGAGCCGTCATTGGTCGGATTGATGCCGATATCCGAAGTAAGAATTGCCTTTTCTATCGCCTTTAACATACTCTTCTCCCAGGGCTGGATCTGAATCATACGGGCCTCCGGCACGGATACATTTGCTGCCTGCTGAATCGGTGTGGGAACTCCGTAATAGTCCACTGTCAGCTTGTCCAGCACATGGGGATTTGCACGTCCTGCGCGGATTGTAGCCAGCTCGGCATCCAGATTATTGAGTGTCTTTGTCATTTTACTGTCATATGTCGTCAGTCTTTCATTCATGGTAAAATCCTCCTACACTGTTACTTTTGTTCCCGTGAAATTCCCGCTCATAGTCTCTACAATACTGTTCTCCTCATTCAGTCCGAACACGAGCATGGGCATTTTATTTTCAAGGCAGAGAATCGAAGCTGTCAGATCCACTGCTGCAAGTTTTTTGTCTATTACTTCCTGAATAGACACTTCATCGTATTTGACTGCCTCCGGATTTATCTTCGGATCACTGTCATAAATTCCATCAATGGCTTTCGCCAGAAGCATGGCATCTGCCTCAATTTCAATCGCGCGCAGAACAGCCCCTGTGTCTGTGGAAAAATACGGATGTCCGGTTCCTCCTGCAAAGAAAATCACTTTTCCTGCTTCCAGCGCCTCAACCGCAGCGTCTTTAGAGAACAAAGAGGTAAATGACCCGCACACAAAGGGAGTAAATACTTCTGTCTTCATTCCCTCATACCGGAAAATATCAGATACATAAATGCAGTTCATCACCGTTGCCAGCATTCCGATCTGATCTGCCTTCGTCCGGTCAATGGTCTCGCTGGTACGTCCCCGCCAGAAGTTTCCTCCTCCGGTAACAATCGCAACCTGAATTCCGGAATCCACCAGCTGCTTTACCTGTTTTGCAACCCCGATACAGGTAGCCTCGTCAAATCCGGTCTTCTTATCGCCTGCCAGCGCCTCGCCGCTCAGCTTTAACAATACTCTTTTCATAATTGTATGGCTCCTTTGATTTCTGTCAATTCTAAATTGAAGTATAACATAAGTTTTCTAATTTGTCATGTACATATCCGGCATCCCTCTCATCTGTCATAACCGTCAGCCGGTCACCGGCCTCAAGCCGGGTTTTTCCCTTGGGAATCAGCTCTTTTCCGCCCCGCTCCAAAGTGACCAGCAGGCAGTTCCCGGGCCAGTGTATCTCCATCACTGTGCGCCCTTCTAAAACAGAACCGCTCATAATGACAAATTCATTCAGGACTTTCTGCCGTCCCGGAACTGTCTGCCCCTTATTTTTCTCTTTTCCTTCCAGAATTCTTGCAAGAAGGCTGTCATAAATCGGTTCGGATCTAAGTAATGTGGCTGTAATATACGCCGCCACAGATACAATGGCCAGGGAAAGCATCTGACTGACAGAGCCGGACATTTCAAACAGAAGAATAATTCCGGTAATCGGCGCTCTGACAATCGCTGTAAAATACCCTGCCATGGCAAGAAGTACTAAATTATTTATGTATATCGGATCCATCCCGAGCCATTCCACGCATAACATGGCAAACGCCCCGCCAAGGAGCGCCCCCAGAATCAGAAGTGGAAAGAATATTCCTCCCGGTGCGCCGGAGCCGAAACTCACCGCGGAAAACAGAAATTTTACTACAAACGTAATAAGCACCACAGACAGTACCATTTCACCGTTTGTCAGAGATACAATAAGATCTCCTCCGCTTCCCAGAACCGAAGGCATCAGAACGGCCATTACACCTGCTGCCATAAAAGCAATAACCAGACGCTTTGTCTCATTCAGCCACTTCCACTTCTTATACAGCTCCTGTGCCTTTAGCATTCCCTTATTATATAACGCGCCGAAAACCCCCAGCACAATTCCAAGCACGACCAGCAGCCAGTAATAATTCTGAGGCAGCACATGCTCCAGCCGGAACTGAAACACCGGATCCAGGCCGATAATATAAGACGAAATATAATCTGCTGTCACCGACGCTGTCATAACCGAGACCAGGAGAGTCACGGAAAATCCTTTGTGAATTTCCTCCAGTGAAAACATCATTCCTGCCAGAGGGGCATGAAAAGCGGCTGCAAGCCCCGCGCTGGCCCCGCATGTCATAATATACTTCTCCTCTGTCTTTCCCCGGTTCAGGAGACGGGAAATTCCCTGACCTGTCATGGCTCCCAGCTGAATAGAAGGGCCTTCCCTTCCCAGCGACAGCCCGCCCAGCAGGCACAGAAATCCACCTGCAAATTTAGCCGGGAGTACTTTTTTCCAGTTCTGACTCAGCTTTCCCAGGATCTCTCCTTCCACCTGAGGAATTCCGCTTCCGGAAATCATCGGCTCCCACTTTACCAGCTTCCCTGTAATAAGCGCAAGAAGGAAGAGAACCAGAAACCAGCCCGCCGTCTTTAATGCACTGCCCTCAATAAACTGTACAATATCCTTCAGCCACCGGCCGGCATATGTAAGAGCGACCCGATACAGCAGTACAATAAGACCGGCTGCCGCGCCCGTCAGAAGCCCTTCCCCTATTAGAATAACCGGCAGTCTGTGTGCCCGCTTTAATGTATAGCCTGCATCCTTTTTCACATTCTTCCCTCCTCTGATCCGACACTGTTTTTTTATTTTGTGTATTTATTTCCAAGTATATACCTATCTTTCCACAGCGAAAACCCGTCAGAATAAAAATCAGAATATAACCATGGAAAAAATCACGGTAATAATCCCGCAGATTCCAATGGCAAGACCGCTCATGGCCCCTTCTGTTTCTCCCAGCTCTACTGCTTTTGATGTACCTACCGCATGGCTTGACGCTCCAATAGCCAGACCTGCCGCCACAGGGTCCTTCACCCGAAGCAGGCGGATCAGAAAAGGAGCAAATATGCCTCCCAGGATCCCGGTAAAGATCACCGCTACAACCGTTACCGGTACAACACCTCCGTTGGGCTCTGCCACACTCACGGCAATAGGAGTAGTCACTGACTTCGGAAGCAGAGATACCGTCAGACTCTGGTCAAGTCCGAACAGCCGGCACAGTCCGTATACGCTTGCCATAGACGCAACAGAGCCGGCAGTACAGCCCACCAGAATAGGGAACCAGTATTCCTTCAGTATTTTTAATTTACTGTAAATGGCTACCGCAAGGCACGCCGTGGCCGGTGCCAGAAACATGTCAATAACCTTGCCGCCTTCATAATAAGATTCATAGGGAATTTTAAATAAAAGAAGTACGCCCACTACAAGAAGAATGGCAATAATCAGCGGATTACATACCGGCGTTTTCAGTTTCTGCTGAAGTTTTACCCCTGCTGCAAATGCAATTACACTCAATGCGACTCCGAAATAGGGAGATGTTGTCAGTTCACTCATGCTGTTTCCTCCTGTTCATCCACCTGACAGTCAGCATCACGCTGTATGCTGTAACTGTAAAAGTAATAATTGTAGAAATGATACAGATAATCACAATCTGTAAAGCCGAATTCTTCAGAATTCCAAAATAATTAATAATACTTACCCCTGCGGGGACAAAGAAAAATGCCATGTTTTCCAAAAGAAAATCCGCTTTTTCCTGCACATGTTCAATTTTCAGAATTCCTGCCGCCAGGCAGATAAAGAGAAGGAGCATCCCCGTTACACTCGCCGGAAATGAAAAGGGGAGAAAACTCTCAATTACCTCGCTGAACCAGCAGATAACAAATATAATTCCGATCTGTCTGATAATCTTCATAAATCCGTTTATTCCTTCCTAAAATATTGACATTCCCCTGTCAATGATTTATGATACATATGATTTTTCACACTTTAAACAGATAAAATTTTACAGTGTGAAGTTAAGTAAAATAATCTGCGTCACATATAGTCTGAACAGACAGAGGAAAGATATGATTATTGTGTGAAAAACATATATACATATGCAACAGAAAAAAATATAACCCTCACAGGAAGTCTTGTCAAGAAGAGTATGACGGAACCGGTCATCCGGCTCAAAAAAGATCCGTCACTCTGATGAAACAGATAAAAGAAATTGTACGAGTTGTAGAAAAAAATTCTATAGAAAGGGACAGACCCCTTTCCCTCAAAAGGAGAGACAATTTATGAAACTATCAGTTAATTTAGGTAAAAATTCTTATCCGATTTATATTGAAAATGGAATTCTTTCAAAATGTGGAACTTATCTTCCCCAGGTTTTCCAGGGCAGAAGGATTATGATTGTATCAGACGATAATGTGTTTCCTCTTTATGGGGAAACTGTTCTTTCTTCTCTGAAAGATTATGAATGTCATACTCTTGTTCTTCCTCACGGAGAGCCTACCAAGAGTTTTCAGTCTCTGCCCCGTATCTATTCTGCCCTTCTCGAAGCGAAGCTTTCCAGAAGTGATCTGGTTATTGCCCTTGGGGGAGGGGTAATCGGAGATCTGGCAGGGTTTGCTGCTGCCAGCTATCTGCGCGGTATCTCTCTGGTACAGATTCCCACCTCTCTTCTTGCCCAGGTGGATTCTTCTGTAGGCGGGAAAGTGGCGGTTGATCTTCCCCAGGGAAAAAATCTGGTCGGAGCCTTTTTCCAGCCGAAAATGGTGTTGATCGATCCAACGGTTCTGGACACTCTGTCCCCGCATTTTATTAATGACGGCATGGGCGAAGTAATTAAGTATGGATGCATCAAGGATGCCTCTCTTTTCGATACACTCTGCAGCCACAGTTCGTTTGCCGACCTGAAAGACGAACTGCCTTCTATCATTGCACGCTGTGTGGACATCAAGCGGATCGTGGTGGAGGCAGACCAGTTTGATACCGGAGAGCGGATGCTTCTGAATTTCGGTCATACACTGGCCCACACGATCGAACAGTATTACCACTATGAAAGAGAAAGCCATGGCGAGGCAGTCGGCATCGGGATGTATCAGATCACGAAAATGGCAGAAGAAAAAGGACTGACTGCAAAAGGCTGCGCAGAAAAGATCAGAAAAGCACTTGATATTTACGGACTTCCTTCCTCCTGCGGTCTGTCCGTCTCTGAACTGACGGAAGCAATCCGTCTGGATAAGAAGAACCTGAATGGGAATCTGAATCTGATTCTTCTTCACGACATCGGGGACAGTTATATTTACGCCTCTGACGTTACATTCTTTGAAGGGCAGAATTCAATTTGAATTTATGAGGGAAATACCTTCCGCCGGGGCGGAATGAGGGAATGCCGGAGGACACACTTTCGTTCGGACACAGCGCAGCGGTACATAAGAGCGCAAA
>USFD01000067.1 GCA_900553885.1 uncultured Ruminococcus sp. | reverse complement strand
GAACCTGAGAATCAGCTAAAAGCAGGATTTACAGCGTGCTAACTCGCATGCGCTCGAACAGAGCCCGCTGTAAATCCCAACGCTGATCCTCAGGTTCCTATTTTTCTAAACTCATTCCAGAGTCATCCGAATCCCCTGTCCCCATCTTCTGAAAGGCGCATCCAAAAACTCTTCGAGTTTCCGCTTTTCTGTTCCTCAGTCCGGAAATTCCCTTCGCAATTCCTCATAAGACAAGGCAAAGGGGCGCTTTAACGTCCGGATTCCGTCCTGTTCAACCGTTGTCTTTGACGTTAAAGCCCCTTTGATTTGGTTTTATGAGGAATTGCGAAAGGAACATCTGCTTTGGAAAAACAGGAATAATCAGGAGCTTCTTCCGGATAGAATATGCAGGAGATATGGGATCCCACATCCCATATCTCCGTCCCATTCTATTCGGGAAATTCTGAATATTTTCCGCTATTTCTTAATCTAAGTTCATTTCGACAAATCCGAATTCCACATTCACACCAATCCGAACTCGCGCTTCATTTCACCCTGTATGTGTGTTATACTGAAAGAAATATGGATCAGATAAAGTGAGAGGATTATTATGAGATTTAATTTGATGGACAATGTTGTAATGCGCGCACTGAGCAAGATCTGCGACATGGTGTTTCTTAATATACTATGGGTGATCTGCTCCATTCCGATTGTTACTATCGGAGCCTCCACGACAGCTCTGTATACGGTTATGCTGAAGCTTGTCCGGAACGAAGAGGGATATATTTTCCGGAGCTTTTTCAAGGCTTTTAAGGATAATTTCAAACAGAGCACTGCGATATGGCTGATTATTGCCGCGTTCAGTGTGATCTGGCTGCTGGATTTCAGGATTACAGGCATGATGGGAGCCGGAGCAGGAGAAGTGCTTCAGATTATCTTCCTGATCGTAGGATTCCTGCTTCTGTCTGTCACGATATATGTATTTCCGCTGACAGCGCGCTACGAGAACAAGATATCCGCTACATTTAAAAACGCGCTGATTCTTACGATTGCAAAACTGCCGTATACACTTCTTATGGTGGCTATTGTTGTGGTGGCGGTACTGGCGTCACTGTGGAACACGATGATGCTGATGATGGCTCTGCCGATGTGGTTCCTGTTTATGGTATCGCTAATTGCATGGATCAATTCCTACCTGCTCAGAAGAGTGTTTACAGTTTTTGAACAGAACGAGGATAATACAAAAGAGGGAAAAAAGGAGGAAAGCAAGGATGAAAACAACTAAAAAGCTGGTTGCGGCAGCAGCGGCGGCAGCACTTACACTGACGTCGCTGCCGGCGGATCAGGCGGCAGTTGCACGGGCCGCTGACAGCGTGGATCAGACCGTCCGGCTTCAGCCGTGGAATGCGTCGGCTTTCAATGACACCAACGGGGACGGGCTGGGCGAGTTTGAAGGCTGGGGCACGTCGCTGTGCTGGTGGGCCAACCGGATCGGCTACAGCGAAAAGATGACGTCCCAGGCGGCGGAACTGTTCTTCAGCGATAAGGGGCTGGATATGAACATTGGCCGGTATAACATAGGCGGCGGAGATGCGGTGGGCGAGACTGCGGAAGTGCCGGTAAATGAAAAGGCACAGTTCTATGATCTGGAGACAGAAGGACGTACGCCCGGATACAGCGGGACAAGTATGAAGATCAGCGAGATAACCGCGCTGCAGAATGCACAGTTCTCTGCCTCTGACGCGGATTTTGGCTTTACGAAAGGATCAGCTGTGGGCACCTTTCAGGCGATTGGCTACGTCAATGAACTGGGGGCCGCGCCGGGATCCGGAGACAATCTTCATTATACTGTGAACGTAGAGAAAAAAGGAACTTATACCGTAAAACTGCTCCTTACTCTCACCGGATCCAATCGGAGGAATGTGGGAATCCGCGTAAACGGAACGGATGATTATTCGGTAGACGCGGATACGATTAACGCCAATATGATTGCTTCCGGAAACAATAATATGCTCTTTGTTGCCACAATCCGCGGTGTGGAGCTGAACGCCGGGGATAATACGGTTGATATCGGCGGAGTGGGAGACTGGACGCTGGATTTTGTAAAGATGGCAGTGATCAGCTCCGGCGACGAAGGAGTTGTTCCGGCAGAGGACGAGTTCACTCATGCGGCACATATTATCCGGTCTGATTCAGCAGTCCCCGGATATGCCGTGGATGTGACAAAGATTGATACGGACCAGCACTCCATCCAGTGGTATGAAGACAATTTCGCAAGAGCTGACGAAGACTGCGGGTACGCATGGAATTACGACTGGGATGCAGACGAGAATCAGATGAATGTTCTCAAGGCGGCGGCAGAAGCCAGCGGAGAGGAATTTATTGCAGAGGCCTTTTCAAATTCCCCGCCGTATTTCATGACAGTAAGCGGCTGCAGCTCAGGAAATGTAAACGCAAATACAGATAACCTGAGGGCTGATTCTGTAAATGCGTTCGCAGCTTATATGGCGGATGTAATTGAACACTGGAACGATGAAGGAGTCATTACCTTCCAGAGTACGACGCCTATGAACGAGCCGTATACTAATTACTGGGGCGCCTACAGCAACAAGCAGGAAGGATGCCATTTTGACCAGGGGGAATCCCAGTCGAGAATAATTGAGGCGCTGAATGCAGAGCTAGAAGAAAAAGGAATCGACATTCTTATATCCGGAACGGACGAGACAAGTATTGATACGCAGATCCGGTCCTACAATGCCCTGTCTGACGAGGCAAAACAGATTGTGGACCGCATTGATACCCATACATACGGCGGTTCGGACCGTGCAGGACTGAAAAGCCTTGCAGAAAGTGAAGGAAAGAATCTCTGGATGTCAGAGGTGGACGGTACCTTTGCTGCAGGAACAAACGCAGGGGAGATGACAGCTGCTCTTGGCCTGGCCCAGAGAATGATGACGGACGTAAACGGTCTCGGTGCTTCTGCCTGGATTCTGTGGAACGCTATTGATATGCATTCCGACAGCAAGACAAAAGACACGCTCTGGCCGGACAGCGCCAACGATTTTGCATCCATGGATGATCTGTATGACGCGGTAAATCTGAACGGCGGATACTGGGGACTGGCTTATGCGGATCATGATAAGGAGAACATTGAGGTTACAATGAAATATTACGGCTTCGGCCAGCTGTCAAGGTATATCCGTCCGGGCTATACAATTATCGGAACAAACCGGGAAAATACGCTTGCGGCTTACGATCCGGAGGGGCAGAAAGCTGTTGTTGTGGTAATGAATCCTTCGGATTCCGACAAGACATGGAAATTCGATCTGTCCGGTTTCGAGACAATGGGAACGGATATTACAGCAATCCGTACAAGCGGTTCCATGGCTGACGGAGAAAAATGGGCGGATGTTACGAAGTCTGATAATATTGCGGCAGATACACAGAACAACGGGTTTACCGCATCTGTAAAGGCGAACTCCATTACTACATATATTATTGAAGGAGTAAGCGGCATCCGGGAAGATGCAGGTATGGATGCATCTGATGTGAAGCAGATACCTGTAACCGCGGACCAGGTAACAGGAAGTACTCCGTGGAACGGTGATCAGACCAACGGTGTAACCAATGTAATAGATAATAACTACAGCACATATTTTGACGGAGTTCTGTCAGGATATGTTGTATTCGATCTGGGAGAGGAAAAGAATATCGCGGCAGTCGGCTATGCGCCGAGAAACGGTTACGCGGACAGGTGTGTGGGAGCCACGATCTACGGATCCAATGACGGAGAGGACTGGACGCCCCTTTACACCATCGATTCAGTTCCTGCGCAGAATACGGATACATTTGTATATTATACGGATTTCAATACAACAGAGCATACCTTCCGGTATATCCGGTACGCTCAGACAGAAAGCGGCAACTGCAACCTGTCTGAACTGAAGGTATACGAGCCGGTGTCGGAAGCGGATTCCGCTCTGGCCGCTCATTACGACATGTCCCATGATGGAACGGCATTGAAGGATATTTCCGGCAACGGCAATGATGCGGTACTGTACAATACAGAGGATGACGATTTCGCAGTATACGGAGAGGAAGAGGTTCTCCAGTTCAATAATGAACAGTATGCTACAATTCCTTCCGGCGTTGTTGACGACGCATCTTCCTTTACTGTACAGGCATTAGTCAGCGCTCCGACCACATCCGACAACTGGGTATGGTGCTTCGGCGACGGAATCGGAGAATGGGGCGCAGGCAATATCGGAGATTATATCTTTGTAAGCGCAAACTCCGCACAGGGCAGCTACAACGGCACAGTGCTCGGAGCGGTTAAAACCGGCAATGAGGCGCAGGGCGGCGAGTCAAGAATGCCGGTGCCGGATCAGCGGCTGGGCGGCGGATACACAGCTATTACACTTGTGTCTGACGGCTCAACCCTTACCCTGTATATGGACGGAGTGGAAGTATCTGTCCTGGAACATGGAAAAGACGTATCCGGTGTGATCCCGGACGGCGATATTCTGGGCTATATCGGACAGTCCCTGTACAGTCCGGACAGAAAGCTGATTGCCAATGTGGCAGACATCAGGATCTGGGATACCGCGCTGGACGCGGAGACAGTGGCGTCCGCAGTGCCGTCAGCAGCGGAGAAACAGAACATGCTCCTGGCGGATATCCAGGAAGCTCTTCTCAGTGGAAATGCTTCTGCAGATGATATTATCGGAGATGTGGCATTCCCGGCAAGTGTGGATGGTGTGAACCTGACATGGGATATTCCGGAGAACAGCTCCATTGCAGAAGATGGAAAGGTAACCGCGCCTGAAGCAGATGAGACGGTGAACGTATCCGTTTCTTATACCTGCTATGGCGAAGAAAAGACAGCTTCCTTTACACTGACGGTCAAGGGCGAGGATATTGACAGGATTCTGAATGAGGCGGAAGCGTCGCTTGATATACCGGATCAGGATGACATAAGAGGCAATATTACCCTTCCGGAACAGACGGAAAACGGAGTTCAGGTTACATGGACTACGGATCATCCGGAGATTGTAGATGTAGAAGCCCATGCCGTGCAGGGCTATGATCCGATGCCGGCCGGTGTTGTGACAAGGCCTGCCGAGGATACAGAAGTAAAAGTGACGGCAACCCTTACTTATAAAGAAGAGACAAGAACAAAAGAGTTCATTCTGAATGTGAAAGCGGCTCCGAAAAAGATAGAAGATTCCGATTATACAGATTATTTCTTCGCTTACTTTGCAGGCGAGGGATATGCAGACGGAGAGCAGATCTACTTCGCGTCCAGCCAGGACGGCCTGAACTGGGATGACCTGAATAACAACAAACCGGTTCTTACCTCAACCCTTGGAGAAAAGGGTGTGCGTGATCCGTTTATTATCCGTTCCCCGGAGGGAGACAAGTTCTATCTGATCGCCACGGATCTGAAGATCAACGGCGGAAACGGATGGGGCGCAGCCCAGACGAATGGAAGCCAGTCTCTGATGGTATGGGAATCCACAGACCTTGTAAACTGGTCCGATCAGAGAATGGTGGAAGTATCCGCGGATATTGAAGCCGGATGTACCTGGGCGCCGGAGGCAGCCTATGATCCGCTGACCGGAGAATACGTTGTATACTGGGCTTCCAAGACTGCAGACGATGGATACGCAAAACAGAGAGTTTACTACGCAAAGACGCGGGATTTCTATACATTTACAGAGCCGGAAGTTTTCATTGACTATGATGAATCCAGTATTGATACTACAATCATTCAGGGAGACGACGGTTACTATTACCGGTATACAAAGAATGAAGGCGGAGCAACCAATGATCTCGGAGCACTTACCAAGACGGTGTTTGTTGAAAGATCAAAGACGCTGCTGGGTCAATGGACACACATCCCTTCGGATTCGCTGAATGCAAATCAGTGGGTTGAGGGACCGACGATCTTTAAATTCAATCAGGAAGATCAGGCGGCCGGCCGGCAGTACTGTCTGCTTGTAGATAACTATGGCGGCGGCGGTTATTATCCGCTTGTAACGGACGACCTCTCCGGCGGAGCATTCAGCAGACCGGATACAACATATAAGATGCCGTCCAGAGCGCGCCACGGCACGCCGATCCGTGTGACGAAGGAAGAGTACCAGAGAATTCTGGCGGCATATGCTTCCCCGGAGGAAGTAAATACAGCGACATACATGGGCGAGACACCGGAGCTTCCGGATACGGTGACAATCGATACCGGAAGTGAAGAGATTCAGAGAGCGGTGACGTGGAATCTTGACGGCGTATCTTTCGAAGGAAATCCGTTCAGCATTGTTACTGTTACCGGATCAGTGGAAGGAAGTACGGTTGATGCAACGGCAAATGTACAGATTATTCCGGAAAATATCGAGTATATGATTGACAGCAACAATCCTGAGTCGGCCACATGGGAAAATGTGAAAAAGTTAAGCAGCGGACTCCTGAATACGGATGCGGCGGATCAGCAAAAGACGGATGACAATACATGGGGCTATACAAGCATTGCAGGAACAGATAATTCGGCAGATATTACCGGATACAGCCAGAGCAGCATCTATAATCCGTATACCGGCGGCTGGTGGGCGCGCGGCAATAAGGATATTACCTACCAGGTAACACTTCCGGCAGGCGAGCACACAATCCTGCTGGGCTGCACCGGATGGTGGAATATGGGACGGCAGATGGATGTGTTCTGTTCCCTGGACGGAGGGGCGCAGACAAAGCTCTGTGATTTTGACGCGGTAAGCAGTCAGGAGAGATATGCTTCCGGAACCATTACGCTGGACAAAGAGACCGTTGTTACACTTACGGTGAAGAAAGCGGATAATAACGATCCGATTTTAAGCTGGATCGCGGTATGCGGCATGCCGTCCGCGCCGGCGATTGATCTGGGAGAGCTGCAGGAAGCTGTAAATCAGGCAAACGCACTGAAGGCAGAAGATTATACTGCGGGAAGTTATGCAGACGTACAGACGGCACTGGATACCGCTTCCGCCCAGCTTGGCAGTCCCGCTTCCCAGGATGCTGTAGACGCGGCGTACAATGCGCTGCAGACAGCGCTGCAGAATCTCGTCTCCATAGCGGAACTGAGAGATTACTGCGCGGAACATGCCGGCTATACAGAGGATGCGTACACAGAAGAAAGCTATGCAGCTTATGAAGAGGCATTTGCGGCGGCAGAAGCGGTGCTTGGCGACGGGGATGCAACGCTGAAAGAGGTGGCGGATGTCCTTGCCGCACTTCAGGAGGCGGTAGAAGGCCTGGAAAAGAAACCGGATGTGGAAGTTTCGAAAGATGAACTGCAGAAGCTGTACAATCAGTACAGAGAAACGGAGAAGGGCAATTATACAGAGGAAAGCTATGCGGCACTGCAGGATGCTCTGGAAAGAGCGGCTGAAGTCCTTACAGATGAGAATGCCGGCCAGACAGATGTGGATGAGGCGGCAAATGCGTTAAAGGCAGCTGCAGACGCGCTGGAGGAGAAGCCGGAAGAACCTGAGAAACCTCAGGAACCGGAAGATCCTGAGAAGCCGGAGGATCCGGATCTTCCGCAGAATCCGGAACAGCCGGCCGTAAATAAGGATAAACTGCAGGATCTGTATGACTCCAGCAAAAATATTGAACAGGGAACCTATACTGACGCAAGTTACCAGGCATACAGAGATGCGCTGAAAGCGGCAGAGGCAGTGCTGGGCGATCCGGATGCAACGCAGGAGGAAGTAAGCCGTGCTTACAGTGATCTGCAGGATGCAGTGAGGGGCCTGACAGCCGGAAGCACTCTTCCGACAGAGCCGTCCGGAGCAGCGGGCCGGCAGGATGAAGATGCGAAAGATCAGGGAGCAGTACAGACAGGTGATACCACACCGGTACCGGCGGCAGCAGCTGCAATGCTGACGGCGCTGGCGGCAATGTGGGTGATTTACAGAAAAAGACGGAGCATGTAATCCGTCGGATATAGGAGAAAATGCCGGCGGAGGGAGAGATACCCTCTGTCGGCGGGAAGAAGGAGAAAGATGAATTTTCTGGAAGAGCGAATTGTAAGAGACGGAGTCGTAAAAGAAGGAAACGTGCTTAAAGTGGACAGCTTTCTGAATCATCAGATGGATATCGGACTGCTGAATGAGATGGGCGCAGAGTTTAAACGCAGATTTGCGGGAAAGCCGATTAATAAAATTCTTACCATTGAAGCATCGGGAATCGGAATCGCCTGTATTGCAGCCCAGCATTTCAATGTGCCGGTTGTATTTGCCAAGAAATCGCAGAGCATTAATCTGGACGGAGAAATGTATGTTGCGGAAGTAGAATCATTTACGCATAAATGTATTAATCATGTTATTGTGGCCAAAAAGTTCCTTACACCGGAAGATCATGTGCTGATCATTGATGATTTTCTGGCTAACGGATGTGCTCTTCAGGGACTGATTCAGATTGTTCAGTCTGCGGGAGCGACGGTTGAGGGAATCGGAATTGCCATAGAAAAGGGATTCCAGTCCGGCGGAAGGATCATCAGGAATCTGGGATTTCAGCTGGAGTCTCTGGCGATAGTAGACGGCATGGATGCTGCAAGCGGCCATATAGAATTCCGGCCTCAGAAAGACTGCGGGCAAAACGGAGAGAAAGATAAGACGGCAGACCGTGTTATTAAACCGGAAGACTGCGTGTGCAGAAGCGCAACACTTGACTGAGCGGAACCAGCCCTGAGGGGCTGGTTTTTCTTTGGAAAATAAACAAAAAAATACAGGGGACAATTGGGAGATATTCACAAAAGTGCGCAAAAAAAGTCAAATTATCTTACATTTTGGCCGGAATTGTGTTAAAATATTCACAGTGAGACCGCAGAAAAAGGCCGTTACAGCGTTGTACCGGTCTTTCTTTGGCTATACTTATACTATCAGATCAATAATCAGATCAGAAATGGATGGAGAAGAGTGTTCTTGGAAAGGAGGAATTGGATGCTCAGTAGAGGAGATGCGGTTGTTTACAAATGCAGAGGGCTGTACAAAGTGGAAGATATCGGCACGCTTGATTTTTCTTTTGCCGACAGAAAGAAAAAGTACTACACACTTCAGTCAGTGGAAGACGAGAGAGACCGCGCATATGTGCCTACGGATGATGAGTCAAATATCAGGAAGCCTGTCAGCAGGGAAGAGGCATTAAAGCTGATCGACCGGATGCCGGATATCGAAGTGCTGAAGGTGAAAAACGAGAAACTGCGGGAACAGGAGTACAAAGACTGTATTGCAGATTATTGTCCGGAAAACTGGGTGAAAGTGCTTAAGACAACATACAAGAGAACTAAGAGCAGGGGCAGTATTACCAGTGTGGACCGGAAATATCAGATGCTTCTCGAACATGCGCTGTACAGTGAATTTTCTTTTGCTCTTGGAATTCCGGCGGGACAGATGACACAGTTTATTGAGGAACATGTATTGCGAAAAAACTGAGTGCATGATATACTTCTCCTGAATATTTTATTTAGGAGGAGTTATTTTTTATGGACGCAGACCCTGGGGGGAACTCAATTTTATTTGATTTGCTGCTTTTATTGTTTTTTACTCTTATGAATGCTTTTTTTGCCGGCGCGGAGATGGCGGTTGTATCGGTGAATAAGAACCGGATCCGAAGTCTTGCGCAGGAAGGCAACAAAAAGGCGAAGGTGATCGAGAAGCTTTTTGATGATTCTACAAAGTTTCTTTCTACGATTCAGATAGCTATTACATTCGCGGGATTCTATTCATCGGCGTCTGCGGCGGCAGGCATATCGCCGGTGCTGGCAGAGTGGATGAGGGGATTCAGCATCCCGTACAGCCAACAGATCGCGCACAACGGAGTGACGCTTGTTCTGATGTTTTTCAACCTGGTATTCGGCGAGCTTGTGCCGAAACGGATTGCTCTTCAGAAGGCAGAGTCGTTCTGTATGATGACAGTAATGCCCATTCACTACGTTTCCATTATCCTTTCACCATTTATTAAACTGCTTTCCGTATCTACGAAACTGGTGCTCAGACTTCTGGGAATGAAGACCGAGGATCAGGAAGAAGCGGTAACAGAGGAGGAGATCAAAGCCCTTCTCAAGATGGGAAATGAAAGCGGTGCTTTTGACGATGAGGAACGGGAAATGATCGATTCGGTGTTTGCCTTTGACGACAGAACGGCCAGAGAGGTCATGGTTCCCAGACGTGACGTAGTGACGATTGATATCAATGAACCTTTCAACGAGCTGATTGATGAAATCCTGGAAACAAGACACAACAGAATCCCGGTTTATGAAGAGAGTATTGACAATATTATCGGCGTGCTTCACGTAAAAGACGTGATGATTGAACTGAGAAAATCCGGCCTTGATGAGATAAACATCCGGGAGATGCTGCACAAGCCGTTTTTTGTACCTGAGACAAAAGAAGCGGATGAACTGTTCCGTACCATGCAGTCGGAACGGCACCATATGGCTATTCTGGTAGATGAGTACGGCGGCTTTTCCGGGATTGTGACAATCGAAGATCTTGTTGAGGAAATCATGGGCGATATAAATGAAGAATATGAGGAAGTCGTTCCTGAGATCGAGGCGGTCAGCGAGGCAGAATACATCCTGGATGGCGGAATTCTGATCGAAGATCTGAATGAAGAACTGGGACTGAAGCTGGAAACGGAAAATTATGATACGCTTTCCGGTTATCTGATCGAACAGCTGGGACATATTCCGGCAAAAGAGGACCGGGATATCATCAGGGAGGACAATCTTGTATTTACTGTAATGGAAGTGAAAGATAACCGTATTACCAGAGTGAAGCTGCAGATTGAGCCGAAGCCGGAAGAAGAGGACGAAGATTCCGCCGGCGGAAAGAAAAAGCGGCGCGAAACGGAAGAAGAGAAGAACGGAAAGGAGACACAGTAAAATGAAAATGCTGTCTATTGAAGAAGAGTTAAGGAATAATTCCTATCCCGGAAGAGGGATCATTATCGGCAGAACACCGGATGGCAGGAAAGCGGTCACTGCATATTTTATCATGGGACGCAGCGAGAACAGCCGCAACCGTATTTTTGTGGAGGACGGAGAGGGAATCCGCACACAGGCATTCGATCCGTCCAAGCTTACGGATCCCAGTCTGATTATCTACGCGCCGGTGCGGGTGCTGGGCAATAAGACGATTGTCACGAACGGTGATCAGACGGACACCATTTATGAGGGAATGGACAAACAGCTTACATTTGAACAGTCTCTGCGCAGCCGTGAGTTTGAGCCGGACGGACCGAACTATACCCCGCGTATTTCTGGAATTATGCATATCGAAAACGGCACTTACAATTTCGCCATGTCCATTCTGAAAAGCGACAACGGAAGACCGGAAGGATGCATCAGATATACATTCGCCTATGAAAATCCTTCTGCAGGCGAGGGCCGTTTCATCCACACTTATATGTGTGACGGAGATCCCCTCCCCAGTTTTGAAGGAGAACCGAAGCGGATCGCCATTCCGGATGATATGGACAGCTTTACAGAGCTTCTGTGGAACAGCCTGAACGAAGAGAACAAAGTATCCCTTTTCGTTCGCTATATTGATATAGAGACAGGAAAATACGAGACCAGAATTGTTAACAAAAATCATTGATTATACCGCTTTCCAAGTGCGGCACAGGAGGTAAAGATGAAAGAATTAGAACTGAAATACGGATGCAACCCGAATCAGAAACCGTCAAAGATCTACATGAGCGACGGGAGTGACCTGCCTATCCAGGTGCTCTGCGGCCGGCCGGGATATATCAATTTCCTGGATGCATTTAACGGCTGGCAGCTGGTAACAGAACTGAAAAAGGCTACCGGGCTTCCTGCAGCCACATCATTCAAGCATGTGTCGCCGGCAGGAGCTGCTGTGGGACTTCCTCTTACCGAAACGCTTGCAAAGATCTACTGGGTAGATGATCTGGGAGATCTTTCTCCTCTTGCCAGTGCTTATGCAAGAGCCAGAGGCGCCGACAGAATGTCTTCCTTCGGCGACTTTATCGCACTGTCCGATGTGTGTGATGTGGATACTGCCCGCCTCATTAAAAGAGAGGTGTCCGATGGGGTGATCGCTCCCGGGTACGAGCCGGAGGCGCTGGAACTTCTGAAGCAGAAGAAAAAAGGCAATTACAATGTGATCCGGATTGATCCGGATTATGTGCCGGCAGCTCTGGAGCATAAAGAAGTATTCGGTATTACTTTTGAACAGGGGAGAAATGAACTCAATATTGATAAAGATTTCTTTTCCAATATCGTAACCGAGAATAAAGACCTGACTGACGAAGCGAAGATGGATCTGGCCGTTGCTATGATCACTCTGAAATATACACAGTCCAATTCTGTATGCTATGTAAAAGGCGGACAGGCAATCGGTATCGGAGCCGGTCAGCAGTCCCGGATCCACTGTACACGTCTGGCAGGACAGAAGGCGGACAACTGGTGGCTCAGACAGTGCCCGAAGGTAATGGAACTGCCGTTTAAGGAAGGAATCAAAAGAGCGGACAGAGATAATGCCATTGATCTGTATATCGGCGAGGAATATATGGATGTACTTGCCGACGGAGTATGGGAAAATGTTTTCACGGAGAAACCGGAAGTGTTTACCCGTGAGGAGAAGAGAGCATGGCTGGATAAGATGACAGATGTTGCTCTGGGCTCTGATGCGTTCTTCCCGTTTGGCGACAACATTGAACGTGCGCACAAAAGCGGTGTAAAATACATTGCCCAGCCCGGCGGATCTGTAAGAGATGATAATGTTATCCAGACCTGCAACAAGTACGGCATGGTAATGGCATTTACAGGAATCCGCCTGTTCCATCACTAATTCGGAAAAGAGGAACCTGCATGGTTATAGAGACAAGAAGCCCGGAAGAGACCTTTGAGACGGGAAAGAAGCTGGGAGAGAAGGCTGTCCCCGGACAGGTATTTACCCTGATGGGAGATCTTGGAGTGGGCAAAACGGTGTTCACCCAGGGCCTTGCCAGAGGACTGGGGATTCAGGAGCCGGTCAGCAGTCCTACATTTACAATCGTCCAGGTGTATGAGGAAGGACGGCTTCCGTTCTACCATTTTGACGTCTACCGGATCGGCGACGTGGAAGAGATGGATGAAGTGGGATTTGATGATTATATTATGGGAGAAGGGGTATCCCTGATCGAGTGGGCGGATCTGATCGAAGAGATTCTCCCGGAAAAGCGGACGGAAGTCCGGATAGAAAAGGATCTGGAACAGGGCTTTGATTACAGAAAGATTACAATCAGAGAACTGGGAAGATAGTGCGGTGGTGCTGCCGCAGAGAGGGCGGGAAACTGTCTGTCTCTGTGACAGCGCCTTTGCGCGCAGAGCGAAGATGCGGGAAAAGACGCAGCAGGCTGCAGAAAGGAATCAGTATGAAAATATTAGCGATAGACAGCTCCGGGCTGACAGCCACCGTGGCGCTGGTGGAGGATGACCGGACAATTGCAGAGTATACGGTGGATTATAAAAAGACCCATTCCCAGACGCTTCTGCCTATGATAAGCGAGATGATGGAAATGGTTGAAATGGATATTGCTTCAGTGGACGCCATAGCGGTATCAGGCGGTCCGGGATCTTTTACGGGCTTAAGAATCGGCTCGGCCACAGCAAAGGGGCTGGGACTTGCGCTGAATAAGCCGCTGGTTCACGTTCCTACAGTTGATGCGCTGGCGTACAGCTTATACGGGTGCCAGGATATTATCTGCCCGATTATGGATGCCCGGAGAAACCAGGTATATACTGGGGTGTATACATTTTCTCCGAAGGATTCGGGAGAAGAAGAAAATCCTGTGCGGGAATATGCATTCCGTGTTCTGAAGATGCAGATGGCGGCGCCGGTAAGCGACCTGATCCGGCGGCTGAACAATTACGGACGTCCTGTTGTGTTCCTCGGGGACGGAGTGCCGGTGTACCGGGAGACTCTGGTTCAGAATCTGAAAGTTCCCTGCTCGTTTGCGCCGTCCTATATGAACCGGCAGAGAGCGGCTGTGGTAGGCGCGCTGGGAATCCGGTATTATAAGAAAGGAAATTACGAGACAGCGGCGGAGCATAAACCGGAGTATCTGCGGGTGTCTCAGGCTGAGCGGGAGAGAGCTGAGCGGGAGAAGAACGCTGTGCCGGAAGTGCGGAAGATGACTATGGAAGATGCGGCTGTCACAGCGGAAATGGAACATCAGCTATTTCCGGATGCGTGGAGTGAGAAGTCTGTACTGGAAACATGGCAGCAGCCGGGAACCATATGTCTTATTGCAGAAAAAGCCGGACGTACAGCCGGATATCTGCTGGCATATACAGCGGCGGGAGAAGCGGAGATTGCCAGAATCGGCGTGGTAAAAGAACTGCAGCGGCAGGGAGCGGCAAAAGCGCTTCTTAAAGAACTGGAAAAAGAATGTGCAGAACAGGGAATTGACCGGATCCTTCTTGACGTAAGAGTGAGCAATAAAGCGGCCAGGGCGCTGTATGAGGCGGCAGGCTTCAAAGAGGACGGAATCCGGCAGAGATTCTATGAAAATCCTGAGGAAGACGCCATTCTGATGAGCCGCCCGGCAGAGAAGAAGAATGAAAATCCGGAAGGGGCTGCCCGATAGAGGGAACATTTCCTTTTCTGGAAACTGTTCTGCAGTTCCGGCAGAAGTTCCCACTGGGAATTATCCTGTGTTCATGCTATAGTGTGGTCGTAGAAAAACGGCGGAAACACCGCTGGACATAGGAGGAAATTATATGCGCCAGTATCAGATAAAAGAAACGAAAGAAATTAAAAAAATTATTTGCAATAAATGCGGAAGGGAAATCCCGGCAGTCGACGGCTGCCCCAGGGAAGGGGTATTCAGTGTGGATTACACATGGGGATATTTTTCTGAAAAAGACGGAGAAAGACATAGTTTCGATCTGTGTGAATCCTGTTATGACGAGCTGCTGGATTCTTTTCAGATTCCTGCCGCAATTGAAGAATAGAACAGAGGGATAGTATGTTAGATGTATGTTTGCTGGGATGCGGGGGCATGATGCCTCTGCCTTACCGCTATCTGACGGCTCTGCTGACCCGGTTTAACGGAAGCAGCCTGCTCATTGACTGCGGGGAAGGCACCCAGATTGCGATGAAAGAAAAAGGGTGGAGCTTTAAGCCGATTGATGTGATCTGCTTTACCCATTATCACGGCGACCATATCAGCGGCCTTCCCGGCCTTCTGCTTACAATGGGAAATGCAGACCGGAGGGAACCGCTGACTATGATCGGCCCCAAGGGACTGGAACGGGTGGTAAACAGCCTGCGGGTAATTGCCCCGGAGCTTCCGTTTCCGGTGATATACCAGGAAATTCAGGGCGCGGAGCAGACGTTTGAGCTGAACGGCTACCGGCTGAAAGCTTTTCGGGTAAATCATAACGTTCTCTGTTACGGGTATACACTGGAGATCGACCGGGCAGGAAAATTTGACGCTGCCAGAGCGAAAGAGCGGGAGATCCCTCTTCCGTACTGGAGCAGGCTGCAGGCAGGAGAGACGATTGAAGCAGACGGGAAAATATTTACTCCGGATATGGTTCTGGGCCCGGCCCGCAAAGGAATCAAACTGACGTATACGACCGATACCAGACCCACAGAGTCTATCCGGAAAAACGCGGAAAAATCAGATCTCTTTATCTGCGAAGGCATGTACGGAGAAAAGGAGAAAGCCGCGAAGGCGGTAGAGTATAAACACATGACATTTTATGAAGCGGCAGCTCTGGCAAGAGACGCTCAGGTACGGGAAATGTGGCTGACGCATTACAGCCCGTCCCTCACCCGGCCGGAGCAGTATATGGATGATGTGCGCAGAATCTTTCCCTCTTCAAAGGCGGGAAAAGACGGAATGACAATGGAGCTGATGTTTGAGGACGGTGAGAAAACGAGATGAAAGAAATCAGAGATATTAATATGCTTGCAATCGAGTCTTCCTGTGATGAAACCGCGGCAGCAGTCGTTCACAACGGCAGGGAAGTGCTGTCCAATATTATTTCATCACAGATTGACCTTCACAAACTGTATGGCGGCGTAGTGCCGGAGATTGCATCCAGAAAACATATAGAAAAGATTAATCAGGTAATCGAAGAAGCGCTGAAAGAGGCGGACGTCACTCTGGATGATATTGACGCTGTGGCGGTGACATATGGACCGGGCCTTGTGGGCGCGCTTCTGGTCGGTGTGGCTGAAGCAAAAGCCATTGCGTATGCGAGAAATCTGCCTCTGGTCGGTGTGCACCATATAGAGGGGCATATTTCAGCGAATTATATTGAGCATCCGGATCTGGAACCGCCCTTTTTATGCCTGGTCGCGTCAGGCGGACACACGCATCTTGTTCTCGTAAGAGATTACGGAAATTATGAGATCCTGGGAAGAACAAGAGATGATGCCGCCGGAGAGGCCTATGACAAAGTGGCAAGAGCTATCGGCCTGGGATATCCCGGCGGCCCGAAAATAGACCGGATCGCGAAGGAAGGAAACCCGGATGCGGTTTCATTTCCAAAAGCGCACATCGAAGGAGCGGAGTATGACTTCAGTTTCAGCGGACTGAAGTCAGCAGTACTTAACTATATCAATGGCTGCAAAATGAAAGGGGAAAGCTATGACCCTGCAGATATTGCGGCCTCATTCCAGAAAGCAGTTGTGGAAGTCCTGGTGGAAAATTCTATGAAGGCGGCAGAAAATTCCGGAATATATAAGTTTGCCATTGCGGGAGGCGTGGCTTCCAATACAGCGCTGCGCGCGGCGATGAAACAGGCATGTGAAGAAAGGCAGATCAGATTCTTTCATCCTTCGCCGGTATACTGTACAGATAATGCGGCAATGATAGGGGCTGCAGGTTATTATGAGTTTCTTGCGGGGACACGGCACGGCTGGGATCTGAATGCGGTGCCGAATCTGAAGCTGGGAGAGAGGTAAGACATTGGAAAAAAAGTATTGTACGGCGATTGTGCTGGCCGGGGGCAGCGGAAAGCGTATGGGTTCCAGAGTGCATAAGCAGTATCTCCTTATGGGAGGAAAACCGGTGCTGTTTTATTCCCTGAAGGCATTTCAGGATTCAGACTATATCGACGAAATTATCCTTGTCACCGGAGCCGGGGAGGAAGAGTACTGCCGGGAGCAGATTCTGGACGCTTACGGAATTACCAAAGTGAGCAGGATTACAGCGGGCGGCGCGGAACGGTATCATTCTGTCTGGAACGGCCTCCAGGCGGCAGATCATGATGGTTATGTCTTTATCCATGACGGGGCCAGACCATTTGTAGATGACGAAATGATCAAAAGAGCCTATAAATGTGTGGAGCAGTACAAAGCCTGTGCAGCAGGCATGCTTGTAAAAGATACAATTAAGATTGTGGATGAGAACGGCTTTGTAAAAGAAACTCCGGACAGAAACACATTATGGATGATACAGACGCCTCAGGTGTTTGATGCATCGCTGATAAAAGAGGCATATTCCAGACTTATGCAGAAAAAAGACAGCGGCGTGACAGATGACGCTATGGTAGTGGAGCAGATGCTGCGTCTGCCGGTAAAGCTTTTTCAGGGTTCATATGAGAATATAAAAATCACAACACCAGGTGATCTGGAAATCGGGGAAGGGCTTCTTAAGACAGACTGTCAGAAACTGCGGCATAAAATATAAAAAATCTATTGACAGACCTTTTGTCAATATGATAGAATAAACACCGTCGCAAAAAGCGGCATTACAATTTAACTCACTGCACAGTGAGACGTGGAGAGGTATCGAAGTGGTCATAACGAGGCGGTCTTGAAAACCGTTTGTCCGAAAGGGCG
>USFD01000066.1 GCA_900553885.1 uncultured Ruminococcus sp. | reverse complement strand
TGTCCGAACAAAAGTGTGTCCTCCGGCACTCCCTCATCCCGTCCCGGCGGAAGTTATCTTCACCTGCAAATTCAAATTCATTTGACACATTCACTTTTAAATGCTATAGTGTACATGACTTGTAAAAACCAAAGGCGGTTTTCTTTCGGGGAAAACTGTCTTTTTTTATTTGTTCAAAAATGCTCAATGTATTTTATATGGAAATATTATGCCACATTTTCCCCGGGAACCGCCGTGTTTTTGCAGGTCTTGCTGCCGGTACAAAGGTTTTTCCGGTAACTTCCCCCAAAGTTTATCCGGATGACATTTCTGCTTCTGCCTCCTTTATATAAGGATAATTCCCCAGTTATGTGCAGGACAGACCCGGCAGTGGAGGAAATCCTCTCAATTACATACCAGAAGGAAATACCGCTGTCCATGCCAAACCGGACAGCGGTATTTTCTATCTTCTCTGATAATTTTATTCTGCAAACTCCCCTGCATAATCCATGCTGTCATTTCTCCAGCAGTCTGTGAATTTCAGGGAACAATTCTACACTTCGTTCCAGGATTCCTTTTATGTATGCGATCAGAATGCCGTAGTTTGTCATGGGCACTCCCTGGTCAGCCGCGCAGCTTAGGCGGTATTTCATCTCTCTTTCATTGAGCATGCATCCGCCGCAGTGTACGATCAGCCTGTACTCTCCCAGTTCATCCGGGAACTGTGTGCCGGAACTTGTCTCAAACCGGATATCTTTTCCGGTATACTCCCGGATCCAGCGCGGAATCTTGACTGTCCCGATATCGTCGCACTGTCTGTGATGGGTACAGCCTTCGCTGATCAGAATTTTATCCCCGTCCTGCAGCTTATCCAGGGCGGTCACTCCCGCTACTGCCGTCTGAAGATTTCCCTTGTATCTGGCAAAGAGAATGGAGAACGAGGTAAGCAGAATATCTTCCGGCGTATCAGCGGCAACTTTTTCAAAGGCCTGGCTGTCCGTGATTACAAGCCGCGGCTTCTTGCCCAGGCTTTCTATCGTCTCCTTCACGCGGTTTTCCTTTATAACAATGGAAACCGCATCTGCCTCCAGGATATCCCGGATTGTCTGCTGCTGCGGAAGAATCAGTCTGCCTTTCGGCGCCGCGCTGTCAATAGGAACTACCAGGATAATAAAATCTGAAGGAGAAATCATATCCCCCACAATTCTGAGTTTCGGCTCTTCCTGTTTTGCAATCGCGGCAATCCGTTCTTTGAGTTCCGTGATTCCTGTTCCGGCTGCCGCGCTGACGGCCAGAATCTGTTCTGCCGGAATGTCCAGGATACCGGCCGCCTGATTTAACACGCCTTCCGGAGCCAGATCCTGTTTATTCAGAACTACCGTATAAGGAATGTTCTTTTTCCGGATACGGCGAAGCAGAGCCGCATCCTCTCCGGACGCTCCCGTCTGGCCGTCTATGACAAGCACAGCCGCATCTGTCTTATTGAGGACCTGGTAACTTTTCCTGACCCGCAGGCCTCCCAGTTCGCCTTCATCATCAATTCCCGGAGTATCCATCATAACTACCGGACCGAGAGGGAGCAGTTCCATAGACTTATAGACCGGATCTGTCGTCGTTCCCTTCACTTCAGAGACCACAGCCAGATCCTGCCCGGTCACTGCATTCATAACACTGGACTTTCCTGCATTTCTTTTTCCAAAAAAGCCGATGTGCACTCTTTCGGACATCGGCGTCTGATTCATGTTCATTTTCATTCCTTCTTTTTATATATTCTTCTTTATCCCTGTATACTCATTCTGCTTTGGCGGGGACATGTGGGAATCGAACCCACCCGGGACGGTTCTGCCGCCCCACACAGGTTTTGAAGACCCGGAAGCACACCAGTCACTTTTCTGCCCCCATATGTTTTCTTTTATCTCACACAGCGCTGCCGTTTCCGGAAAAACCGGAAGCCTTCCGCCGCCTTCTACTATAATACGCCATTTTCTGTCTTTTCTGCAAATATTATTTTACCCCCAGCTGCAGGAAATACACAGTGCCGGAATGAAGCGTCTTTGCTTCAGCCATATGTACCCCTTTCAGCTGAGGGTATTCTTTTTATACGTAACCGCCATAGCCGCCGGATCCGCCGTAGCCGCCGCAGCACAGGCCGCCTCCGCCGCAGCAGAGATTGCACAGAAGATTTGCCACACACAGTTTTACGCAGCAGCTGCTGTCAAACGAGCCCGGATATCCGTACATAGTCTGGCGCTGCTGATACCAGGCGCCGCCGCCTTCCAGCCGTTCCAGCAGCATCCGGTACTGGGTGTTTTCCGGTTCCAGGCGGACCGCCTCCCTGGCATGTTCCAGAGCTGTAACGTTGTTGCCCAGGCCGGAATTCGCAGAAGCGCTGTAAAAATACCAGAGCGCATTTCTCTCTTTAATTCCTTCAAGCACATTGAGCGCTTCCTGATAGTGGCCGCTCCGGATATAATTTGCCGCCGCCCGCAGATGGGGATCCATATTCTGCTGCCGTCTGCCCGGATCCTCTTCCTGCCCGTAGCCGCCGAAACCTCCAAACGGGCCGTAGCCGCCAAAGGGACCGTAACCGCCGTAGGAAGAACCGCCATAGCCGGATCCGCCGCCTGCAGAAGAGCCGCCGGCATAGGATCCGCTCTGCCCTCCGGCAGTATATCCTCTTTCACGTTCATCCATGATCTGCTGATACGCCTGCTGAACCTCTTTAAACTTTGCCTCCGCCTCATCCTTATGCGGATTATTAATATTCGCATCCGGGTGATACTTTCTGCTCAGGCTCCTGTATGCTTTTTTTATCTCGTCATCCGTTGCATTCCTGTCTACGCCTAATACACTGTATGGATCTGTCATCGTCTCCCACTCCCTGTCTCGCATTAAAACGAATCTCCGAAATCCGTCCCTCTTTGTTCTGCAATCAGCTCTTCTTTATAAATGTGGTGCTGCACTTGGGACAGCGGATCTCAATCTTCCCTTTTCCTCTGGGAATCCGGATTTTCTGGCCGCATCCCGGGCATTTATAAATATGATATGCTTTCCGCTGCTGCCACATATACTTCTGTTTCTGAAAAAAGTTCCTGATTCCGCTGGTTTTTGCCAGAAACGCTTCATTTTCCGCATAACGTTTTGAAACATTTCTGGAAAACACTCTGAAATATCCCCAGATCACAAGCGCCCAGCCCAGGAAATAAACAATAAGGCCCAGAACTCCCCAGTTTACAAACGCCGAGATGAGAACAGCCACAACGCCAAGCACAATCAGCACCTTGGACAACTGGTCAATTCCGTATCTCCCCTGCATGAAACGTATTAGTCTTTCTTTCATTTTTTCTCCATCCTTTTGCATAAAAGCATATGCAGGAAAAGCAGATCCTGTCTGCCGTTTTCTCTTCCCGCATACTGACATCGTTGACATTTAAGATATATTTTGCTCTGTTTTCTGCCCGTTGTCAATTGAAATAAAATGAAATAATTATTAACAATTTAGAATATTCTGGCATATCTCATCTGAAATCAGGTATACAATCCTGGAATCATTTATCATAACATACCGGTTTCCGTCCTCATCTTCGTCCCCGATATAAAGGGTCAGTGTCTTCTCCTCTCCATTCTCTGTATACACTGCCTCCACTGTAATCCGGGACGTTTCGTCAAGTCCGTAACCTTCCAGATCCTTATCTTCCACGGAATAATCCGCCGCCCTGGACAGAGTTACCGCGCCCAGGCCGCCTGCCACTGCTGCAATATCTTCCGCCTGGTCCTCATTTTCCGAATCATATGTCGTCGTTTCTCCATTCTGCGTAATGGATTCCCGGACCAGATTGCCGCTGCCGATAGCAGGATAGTCATCCAGCACCGCCATATCATCCAGCGTATAATTGAGGTCTTCCGTCAGAGACGAAGGAACCGTATAAATACTGTCGCTGCCGCTTACCCGGGCATAATAGTAATCTCCGGTAAGATTCCCCAGTTCCACTGTTATCGTATCACCGGAAGTATCCGTATATTCCATTGTGTACTGAGGTTCATCCAGTCCGTAATCCGCCGGATCATCTCCGTCCTTCAGTTCCCGGTCCGCTGTAATCTGTCCCATCTCTCCCGCGATCTGTTCCGGCACACTCTGATCCAGAGGGAAGTCTTCATCCTCTGTGTAATACCACTGTCCGTCCCGCCTTTCAAAAGACAGATGTCCATTTCCCATGTTATAGCTAAACGCTGTGATCTCCGCGGCATCCGTATCTGTTACATGAATGATCCCGGCCTCTTCCCTGGCCTTCTCCTTCTCTTTCTGCCGGCTGTTCCAGCTGTACAGGGCAAAATATACTGCAAGAAGTACGCACAGGACGCACAGCATAATGATCAGTCCTTTTCTGCGCTTCAATCCGATCACCTCTTTCTCCGTCTGAACCAGACAACAAATCCGCCGACAATAACCACGGCAGGAATGCCGAATACCGTCAGCAGACTGAACAGGCCTGTATGCTGCACAGTATTGTACTCTACGCCAAGGCTTTTCGGCTCAATCGAAAGGTTCCGGACTCCATCGAAATTCGCTGTCACTGCATTCATAAACAGGGTTGTGTTCTCCAGCGTGGTAAAGGTATCCGTAATCTGCTGATCGATCAGGCTGGCTCCGGAGATCACGGTAAGCCTGCTCTCCTGGTTCTCATCTGCACTTTGATCCGTATCAGGAGCTGCATCTTCCTCCTCTGCCGTATCTGTTCCGCCGGAATCTGTCTTTGAACTGTCCCCCTCATCATCCAGTGTATTGGTTTCCGTCTGAGCGACAGACTCCACCGCCACTGCCCCCAGCGTATAGCGTCCCTGCTCCTGGCTGTTCTCCGTTACCGCAAAGGCCTGATCCGATGAGGACATAAATTCCGTTGTAGTGATTGCATCTCTGGCAGGATCGGTAAGTTCCAGCCCATGGGCATTTGTCAGGAGCACCATCCCCGAGCTGATGCCTGCTGCCATATCACCTGACACAGAAAGTTCCGGGAAGATATAATAGGGATTATTCTGATAACATCTGGACGGATCCGCAATATATCCATCTGCAGCCCCGATTCCATATTCTTCCATCAGTGCCGACAGATTGGGAAGTTCTGCACCTCCCATTTCTCCAAGCAGAATCATCACTTTTCCGCCGCCGTCCAGATAATTTCCCAGCATCTGAACCTCCTCTTCCGTCAGGTCGACAGCAGGAGCGTACATCAGGAACAGATCGCAGTCATCCGGCACAGCATCTGTCATCAGAAGATTTACCTCGGAAAGAGTACAGCTGCTCTTATCCAGCAGATCCGTTATCGTATCAGAGAGGCTGCTCTCCCCGTGTCCTTCGGACTGATATATCTTTCTCTCCGTCTCGTTTGTCACATAGTTTACCGCACCGGTAAGCTGTCCGTCCCCGTCAAACTCGGTATAGGAAGTTGTTCCATAATAATAGTAGGAATAACTGTCCATAACCAGAATATCATCGAAAGAAACGGTTGTAGTCTTTCCGGTATCCCCGCAGGAAACGACAATGGAATTTTCCGAAGCATTATATTCTGTCAGCGCGCCGGGATGGAGCACCGGGTCAATCCATTCCACATGGATTTCTCCTGACAGCGCTGCGTACTTACTGATAAATGTTACGATCCGTTCATCTGTATCGTCTCTTACTGCAAGCACCGTCATATCAACCTCTTTATCCAGGCCTGAGAGGAACTCCCGGGTGGTGTCTGATACATCATATATTTTTGTGCTGCTGACATCTATATTTCTGTAGGCTTCGGGAATCTGTCCTATGATCAGATTAAATACTATTACAACGGCAAGCACGATTACTGTCAGACCGACGCTGTACACACCGTTTTTTGTTCCTGCCGTACCGAAGATCCTTCCGGCTTTTCTTCTTATCCTCTTTCTTTTTTCCACCGTCTGCGCCCTCCTAACTCCAACGTCTCTTCTGAATCGTCTGCACTGTAAGGAATACAAATACAGCTATAATTGACAGATATAACGCGATCCCTGTCACATCCACAATACTGTTTGACGTAATATCCGTAAACACATTGGCAAGCGCCAGCCTTCCCAGCAGATCAGACAGCAGATTTTCAAACAGGCCGGTTTTTACAATATAAAGTATGACCGCTGCCGCCGCGCCGATCACACTAACGATTCCGGCCAGTGTAATGTTGTCTGTCATATGATAAATATAAACCACTGCTGCCGCCAGTATGATGAGCACTCCGGCCAGTCCGCTTACAGCAGAAGACGGGAGCAGGGATAAGATCCCGTCCCAGAGATAGAGCACAAGAAGAATACCGAACGTACTGATAAAAGCAATCATCTGGCTCTCCGTCAGAGCGGAAATAAACATACCGATAGCCGCATACACACAGCCAAGCAGAAAAAATACAAAAATCGAAATATAGTCCACTATCAGATAAGCGTTTCCCTGGGAGCGGATGATCAGCGGATAAATACAGAAAATCACATTCGGCACCGCAATCACCGTAACCATAGCGAGATATTTGCCCATCACAATACGGAACAGGCTTACAGGAGCCGTCAGAAGAAGCTGATCCGTTCTGCTGCGCCTTTCCTCCGAAAAGCTTCTCATCGTTATGAGCGGAATTCCCACAAGAAAAACAATCAGGGATCCGGACAAAGTATAAGAGAAATAGGGATACCCCGCCGACAGATTGTAGGCCACAAAGTAGATCCCCGTAAACGCCAGGAGAAATGCAATAAACACCGGACCGGTCATAGACTGAAAATACGCTCTCAGTTCTCTTTTATAAACTGCTGTCATCGATATCGTCCCCCTCTCCGTCCTTTTCGCTGCTCTGCAGGAAATCCTGCTCCGGGTCATCTTCCGGATTCCATTCCGGATCCTGCGCTTTTTCAGAATCCGGCTTTTCCGCCGTCCTTCGGAACGCCTCCGGCACAGTCTCTTTCTGTGTCAGTTCCATAAACACATCCTCAAGACTGACTCTGAGTCTCCGGAGCGTCAGCAGGGTCATTCCGTTTCCGGCAAAGGCATCAAAGATACGTCCCCTCACATCTTCCCCTTTCTTTTCCCGGATCTGCGCGCGGGTAATTCCATCCGCTGTTTCTTTTATCACAATCTGATCAATGCCGGGAACATTTTTCAGGGTATCCTCCACCGCGGCAGGCGAAACCTCTGTCTCGATTTCCACAGTATCGGATTCGCCCAGCATTTTTTCCAGATTTTCCGGTGTATCACTGGCCACCAGTTTTCCCCTGGAAATGATAAGAATATAATCGCAGACCTCCCGCACTTCAGCCAGAATATGAGAACTTAAAATCACCGTATGCTTTTCTGAAAGCCTGCGGATCAGTTCTCTGATCTCTATGATCTGCTTCGGGTCAAGTCCTGACGTAGGCTCATCCAGTATAATAATATCGGGGAACCCGAGTACCGCCTGGGCAAGCCCCACTCTCTGCCGGTATCCTTTAGACAGGTTTTTAATCAGTCTGTCCTCTACGGTTTTGACTTTTACCAGCCTTTCCACTTCATCTACCGCTTCTTCCCGGTTTCTCCGGGGTATTTTCTTAAGTTCCGCCGCAAATTCCAGATATTCCCTTACTGTCATTTCCATATAAAGAGGAGGCTGCTCCGGCAGATACCCAATCTGCTTTTTCGCTGCCTCCGGTTCTTTTAAAATATCATGACCGCCAATGATCACCTGGCCTTGCGTGGCACCCAGATATCCGGTCATAATATTCATTGTGGTGGATTTTCCCGCCCCGTTCGGTCCCAGAAAACCATAGACTTTCCCGGATTCCAGTTTGAAGTCCAGGTGGTCTACGGCAAGATGGTCCCCGTATTTTTTCACCAGATTCCTCACTTCTATCAAAACTGCGCCCTCCTGAAACGTATTTTTATGCTCAATAGGGTAACAATCTTCTGTGAACGTTCTGTGTTGGAAATGTGACAGTCTTTTGTGCTTGTCCCTCTTGCGGTTCTTCTCCCCCCGGTTCTGCGGAAGTCTCCCGGCATCTTTCATGCTGCAGACAGCCGTACACAATCTCCGCAATCTTCTCCTGTCCGGTCTGATCCGGGTGCACCCCATCGCTCTGTACATGTTCCGATATGTCAGAGGCCGCCAGATCTGCGGCTTTGTACCCGTATTCCCGGGCATAGTTTTCTATAATATCATTCATATCGCGGATCATACCGGCCGCCGCCCGCCTCACCGGATCCGGCAGATCCATATGCTCCGCCGGGTTGTAAATATTGTTTACCACAATCTCCGCGCCGTCTTTCTTTTTCCCGGTCACTGTATCCAGCATTCTGATCCATTCCTGCTCAAAAGCCTGACAGTCCCATCCGGCCAGAGCCTCAGCCACCCGGAAAACCAGAAGAGGATTTTCCCGGATTCTCTCTTTCAGTGCTTTCACGGCCTGTCCGATATCTGTAAATTCCTCCTCTCCGCCCAGGCTGCGGCCAATAACAGATCTGCACTGGTTCAGAAGATCGTTGGAACCTGTACTGATCAGAATAACGTCTGACTTTGCCAGATCCTGCAGAACTTCCCTGCGCGTAAGCACCTCTTCATTCAGCTGCTCCGTGTCCAGCCCGTCTCTGGCATAATTTCTGATTTCATAAAGACAGGCTTCGTCCTCTGCCTTCCGCTTTATAACAATACTCCCGTAACACTCAATCCGGACATTTTTTTCCGCGGAATATCCTCTGGCAATACTGTCTCCCAGCACAGTGCCATAGACTTCCCCGCTCTCATCTGCTGCCGAACCCACATCGGTCTGCGCAGTTTCCGCCATCTCCTGTATGTGATCCGGCGCCGCGGTAAGGATAACCGCCAGTAAGAGCACTGCCGCTGTCTTGATACACTTCTTCATACTATGGGCAATTCCTTTCCTTTATTCCGCCTGGCTGATCCGCAAAACAGCCTCTTCTAAAGGCCGCTGACCAGACTGCTGACTAAAAAAGGATGCTGCAAAATCCGTCTCTCTGTCACAGATTTCACAGCACCCTTATCAGTGTACCCTTACAGTATGATTTTCATTCATAATTTTCTATGTTAAAGCTTAATAATCAGAACCGGCACCGGCGGATGATTGGGCCGGTTCACATACTCCGACTGTATTACCAGATACTCCCGGGGATTCAGCCCTTTTACAAATGAAAGAACCGCATCTTTTTCTTCAAATCCACTGTCTCCCCCGCTGTAGACACAGATTGTCATCAGCCCCTTCTTCTTCAGAAGCGCAAGACCTTCCCTCACCGCCCGGAGAGTCGTTTCTCCGGTGGTGGCTGTCTCATGGCTCCCGCCGGGCAGATATCCGAGATTAAATACAATACAGGAGATGCTTCCCGCCTCCGCGCAGCACGACAGATCTTCATGGGACCGGAGAAACAATGTGCAGTTCTTTTCAAGTCCCTCCTGTTTCAGCCTTTCTGCAGTATTTTCCAGTGCCCGTTCCTGTATGTCAAAGGCCATTACATGACCCTCAGGTCCCACAAGCCGCGCCAGAAGGAGGGTATCATTTCCGTTGCCCATTGTAGCGTCAATGCACAGATCTCCTTCTCTTACCTGTTCCCGGATGAAATGCCTCACCCAGTCTGTAACCTGCCAGTTTTCCACCGCACCGTTCTCCTTCGAATTATTTTTTCATCTTCCACAGCCAGGCTGCTGCTATAATTCCAATAATATACAGAATATTGACAAGCACCGTGGGCTCATCTTTCAGGAAGCCGATTACCGCCACGATCGCTGCCAGCGATACAGCCAGCTGAAAAGCGGAAAGAATCTGCTTTCCTCTCTCATCCCGGTGTTTTTGCTCGCTTTCATACCGTTTCTGCTCAAGGAGAAGATAATCCATCAGATGCTCGTTGTCGATCCGGGAAAGAACAGCCTGTTCCCGGATATATTTTCCCTCTCCTGTAAAGAAACGGAAAAAGCGGCTGCCCGGTTTCCGGTCCGTTCCGGCTCCCGCAGCCTGTCCTGCCGGTTCCGGTCCCGGCTCTGCCGTCCTCTGTTCCGGCTCCGGGGCAGCTTCTTCCGCTTTTCCTGACTGTTCTTCCTGCCGTCCGGATCCCTGCTCTGCTTTTCCGGCATTTTCCCGGGACCAGCCTGCAGATTCTGTCCGGTTTTCCTCCGGATCAGACGCAGTCTCCTCCGTCTTTCTTCCCTCATCTGCCTTTTCGCCATAATCTTCCGGCTGCGGGCTGTCTTCGTCTCCGGAAACTTCTGCATACAATCTGTCGTAAAGGGAGGTATCCGGCTGCTCCAAAGAAGGCTGCTCCCTTTCCGAATCTGTCTGTACATCTGCATTTTCCGGCACTTCCGTTTCAGATCTTTTTTCCGCTTCTGTATCTCTCAATGTTTTATCTTCCGTCATGACGCCTTCTCCTCTCTCACAGCATCTTTACAGGTTCACAATTGTCGGTTCGTGCTCCATCGCCGGGATAATCTTCCCGGTCAGGTCTTGCATGTCAAACCGGAGACTGGATGTATTAATGCAGGGATGGCAGGCAAAATACGGCTTCTTCAGGACATCTTCATCAATAAGAAGACGTACCTTTTTCTCCCGGTCATTCATCAGCCCCAGCACGCTCACCGATCCCGGCGTAATATCCAGATACTTCTCCATGTATTCCGGTTTTCCGAAGGACAGACGGGAGGATCCGATCTGGGCAGACAGATATTTTGTCTTAAACGGTTTCTCCCCCGGTATCAGCAGAAGATAGAATTCTGTCTCCTGCCGGTTGCACAGAAAAAGATTCTTGCAGATCGCCGCACCCTCTCCCAGCGTCCGGTCAATCTCTTCGCAGGCCTCCATTGTCATAGCCGCCTCATGGTCAATCCGCTTGTACCGCACCCCCAGAGAGTCCAGAAAATCATAGACCCGTATTTCTTTTTCCAGTCTTCCTTCCGTATTTTCCGGTCTTCCGTCCACTAACTGCATTCTGCATTTCCTCCGTCCTTCTTATTATATTATTATTTTCCGCTGTTGTCATCACTGTAAGATCATGTGCCGCATACAGCGCGCAAATCTGCTTTTTCTCTCTGCGCTCTTTCTTCGCCGCATTACAGTTTCAGACTTCTGTACCGGTTAAAGCAGGCAAAAATCTCCTGCCGTCTCGGTCTTGCCATACCTGCAACAGAAGACCGGCTTTCACAGAGCCCGGCCAGTGTCCGGGACTCCATCACCTCTTCCAGCGCATCTACAACCTGTCTCAGAGTTTTCCTGCCGTCCAGGATATTTTTCTGCGCGTACTTCACACAGTATCCCAGCGCCGTCACCTGTTCGCTGTCTGTAATCTGCTCCACATATCTGAGATCTATCGTCTCCTTCTGAATCATCACGCCTTCCCTGGCAAGGGTTTTCATTTTTATTCTGTCGCCGCCTTTAAACGCCTGGGAGGATCTGGGGCACCGGACAAAATCCGGCTTTTCCGCCGGCTTGTCCGGTCCGCTGATCATAGGAAAACTTTCTGCTTCCTTTTTGGCATAAACAGTAATATCCTTCGGCACATACCGGTCCATCTGGATAATACGGTCCGCAATGTGGAAATATGCGCCCGAACTTCCCGCGACAATAACCGTAGAAATGCCGTAATCTTCATACAGCTCCCGGATCCGGTCGATAAAAGGCGTAATCGGCTCCATATCTCTGTGAATGACCCGCTGCATCAGCTCATCCCGGATCATAAAGTTCGTGGCGCTGGTATCTTCATCAATCAGCAGAAGGGAAGTCCCCGCCTCTATACTCTCTACTACATTGGCCGCCTGGGATGTACTTCCGCTGGCATCCTCCGTGACAAAGCCGACCGTATCCTTCCCGTTGGGCAGGTCGTTGATAAACATGGAAATGTCCGTCTTCCGGATACTTCTTCCATCTTCCGCCCGGATCTTCACAGCTGTGTCATCCGTAATTACATATTCTCTTCCATCCCCCGCAATATGATTGTAAACGCCCAGCTCCAGCGCTTTAAGCAGGGTGGATTTTCCGTGATAGCCGCCGCCTACAATAAGTGTGATTCCTTTCCGGATTCCCATACCGGTAATTTTCCCTTTGTGCGGCAGATCCAGTGTTACTTTCATCTCTTCCGGAGATTTGAATTTAACGCCGCCCTTCATAGGCCGGGAAGAAATCCCGGACTCTCTTGGCAGAACGCTGCCGTCCGCCACGAAAGCGCATAGCCCCAGCTGCGGAAGCATATCTCGGATATACTGCTGGTCTTCTGCCAGATCAATCAACTCCCTGAGACGTTTCGGATCAAGATTTTTATAGAAAAGGGAATTCTTCGCACAGCGGGGCAGAAAATCAAATAAAATCTTCTCCAGCTCCCTGGCATTGATCGTACGGCCATTGGCCGGAAATCCCACCTCAAACCGCATCACAATATCTCCGTCTGCCGGATCCAGCGTACACGCCGTACGCTCCAGCACCTCCTGGCCGCAGCGGCTTACGGAAATGAGTCCGCTCTTTCCCGAACCCTTTGCCTTGAATGCGAACTGCTCCGCCTCTCTTCCGAACCTCCTGGTCAGCTCATCCTGAAGCGCAATTCTCTGATGTCTTTCCTTATACAGTTCCCGGGGAAATGCCGCCGTCTTCCCCTTTACATGTATACTCAATTTGGACGGGGACGCAAACGGATCCCCCTGAACATGATCAATCGACAGAACGTACCCCGGGAACTGGTACATTCCTTTTGTATCCTTATAAGCCGGATAACCTCTGTGGTCAATCCGGGAAAGTAAACTACTTAATTCCGCTGATGTCTGCATCTTGTCTCCTTTCCTGCGGGATTACCATACCGCTGATGTCAGCCTTGTGGTTTCTGAACAAAAAGTATAGCACAAATATGAAAGAAAAGCGAATTCGGATTTATCGAAGGAATTTTCCGTCAGTAAATAGAAAATCAGAAGACAAGAAAGTGTTTGAAGGACGTATTCAGAAGAGAGGGACGGGGAATTCTGATTCCGTTCCATGAGTTAAGAAAAATCGCAAAGACTGGGAATCAGCTAAAAGCAGGATTTACAGCGTGCTAACTCGCATGCGCTCAAACAGATCCCGCTGTAAATCCTAACGCTGATTCCCAGTCTTCTATTTTTCTAAACTCATTCCAAAGTCATCAGAATTCCCCGTCCCTCTCTTCTGAAAGGCGCATCAAAAAACTCTTCGGGTTTCCGTTTTTTCTGTCCCTCAGTCCGTAAATTTCCTTCGCAATTCCTCATAAAACAAAGGCAAAGGGGCGCTTTAACGGCCAGGTTCAGTCCTGTTCAGCCGTTGTCTTTTCCACTAAAGCTCCCTTTTGATTTGGTTTTATGAGGAATTGCGAAAGGAACTTCTGTTTTGGAAAGACGGAAATAATCAGGAATTCCTCCCGGATAGAATACACATCCCATATCTCCGTCCCGTTCTATGCGGAAAATTCTGAACACTTTCCGGTATTTCTGAATCTAAGTTCATTTCGACAAATCCGAATTCTCCTGCGGCAGACTCATTAGTTGAAGGATATAGAAATAATTTTGAAAATGGGGTAATATAGAAAAGAAACAATAATGACACGAACCCCTGAAGAAAAAGAGGATATCCCATGAATTATACATACATTGTCCGCTGCCGGGACGGCTCTCTGTACACGGGCTGGACAAATAATCTGGAAAAGCGGATCAAGGACCACAACAGCGGCAGAGGTGCAAAGTATACGAAGTCCCGCCGGCCTGTGCTTCTGGCTTATTATGAAGAGTTTGCTACGAAAGAGGAGGCCATGCGGCGGGAGTGGGAGATTAAGCAGATGAAGCGGCAGGAGAAGCTTTCCTTAATACAGGAACATGAAGATACAGAAAAGCCCGGCGGAACAGATACATAGCGTCCCTGTTCCGCCGGGTTTAAAAATCGGCCGTTTTTAGTAGTTTTCAGCTTTTCTTTCAAAGTAAGCCTTCGGATGTGCGCATACCGGGCAGATTTCCGGAGCTTCGTCTCCTTCATAAATATAGCCGCAGTTATTGCATTTCCAGCCAAGAGGAGCCTCATCCTTAAAGGTTTTGCCTTCGCGGTAGTGATCAAGGAGTTTCTGATAGCGTTTCTCATGAGCAGCCTCTACCTGAGCTACGCCGCGGAATTTAGCGGCAAGTTCTGTAAATCCTTCTTCTTCTGCTTCCTCAGCCATACGCTTATACATATCTGTCCACTCGTAGTTTTCACCAGCAGCAGCGTCTGCGAGATTTTCTTCCACGGTTCCGATTCCGTGGAACTCTTTGAACCACATTTTTGCGTGTTCTTTTTCCTGATTGGCAGTTTCCTCAAAGATATTTGCCATCTGTACAAATCCGGCTTTTCTTGCGGCAGATGCATAGTAAGTATACTTGTTGCGCGCCTGTGACTCACCGGAAAAAGCTTCCATTAAGTTTTTTTCTGTTTTTGTTCCTGAATATTTAGACATAACATACCTCCGTGTGTATAAAAAGAGACAGTCTTTTGGAAACTGTATTCAGTTCTAAAAGACTGTCCTGTTATTAAATGGTTTCTATCTATCTGTCAGTTATTGTATGATGCCGGATATTACTCTCCGAAGTATCTCTTCAGAAGACCAGCGAATGCTTTGCCGTGACGAGCCTCGTCTCTTGCCATCTCGTGAACTGTGTCATGGATTGCATCAAGGTTTGCAGCTTTTGCACGTTTAGCCAGATCGAATTTACCAGCTGTAGCGCCGTTCTCAGCCTCTACACGCATCTCCAGGTTTTTCTTTGTGCTGTCTGTAACAACCTCGCCGAGGAGTTCAGCAAACTTAGCAGCATGCTCAGCTTCTTCGTAAGCAGCTTTCTCCCAGTACAGGCCGATTTCCGGATATCCTTCTCTGTGAGCAACTCTTGCCATTGCAAGATACATACCAACCTCAGAGCACTCGCCTTCAAAGTTAGCTCTCAGATCAGCAAGGATGTCCTCGCTTACGCCCTGAGCAACGCCTACAACATGCTCAGCAGCCCATGTCATCTCGCCTGTCTGCTCCTGGAATTTCTCAGCCGGTGCATGACAAACCGGACATTCTGCCGGAGCTGCTTCTCCTTCGTAAACATAACCACATACTGTACAAACCCATTTTTTCATAGTTTTCAGTCTCCTTTTCTTTGAAATAATGTTATATTGTTATGACTTTTTAATGCAGTCGCTGCATTCACCATAGAATAATGTTGTACTGGATTCGATTTTTCCGTCAAAGTTTTCCGCAGCCAGGCGGTTCACTTCTTCGATGCTTTTCATATCGAGATCCAGATCCAGTAACCGTCCACACTTCGTACAGAGGAAGTGATTGTGCGGTTCAGGATGTCCATCAAATCGATCTCCTCCATTTGGTGTTGAGATTTTGACCACTTCCCCCAGATCTGTCAGAAGATTCAGGTTTCTGTATACTGTACCCAGACTTATATTGGGGAATTGCTTCTTTACATGAAGATATACAGTATCAGCAGTCGGATGCTCTTTTGTTTCCGCAAGGAAATGCTTGATGGATTCTCGCTGTCTGCTGTATTTCAAAGCTGCCAATGGGAATCCTCCTTTCTCGTAAATAAAAACGATTCTCAGAAACAATAACAGTAACGATTACTGTAACTAGAATATAATATAAAAAAATGAGAATGTCAACAGTTATTTGAAATTTTTTAAAGCTGCGGTTTTATAAAAAACAAACGATTTTCTGAAAAAAACAAACAAATCCAGGTGGAAGTGATTGAAAAAACTTACGGAAAGCTGCACACCGCTGAATAATAACCGGCCGGTTCTGTACCGTAATCAGAGAATGGAAAAGAAGGCGGGATCAGGGTACTCGATCTCCGGTGCAGAAATGATAGCGCGTCACAGCAGTTTTAATAAGAATATTTCCAGATAATAGAATAAGACGTATGGAGAATATATTACAAAATAATTACAGAAAATAGCGAAAAAGAGATTTATATGATATAAAATCTGTAATGCTGTCATCAGGTGTCAATCGAAAAGAAGGAGAATGGCTTGACAGATAAAAATATAGTTGATATAATTTCTGTGTAACAAATTTAACAAATGTGTAACATTTATAACTTCCTACAAAAGATAAAGACAGAAATGCAAGGAGGTTTTATAAATGGAAAAAACGCACATCAGAAAAAGGATTGTCATTTCCGTAATGTCGGGAATGATTATGATTCCGGGGAGAGCAATCACAGCTTCGGCTGCAGAGGAGGCAGAAGAAGAGCAGCCGTTTGTACAGGTTGCTGGAATCGAATCGGTGCTGGAAAAATGTTATGAGACAGATGTAAAAGAAAATATTAATCTCTATCTGGTGCCATCAGGAGAGGGAGAGTATTTGAATATGGCGTTTTCTGATACAGGTGATTTTACCTATATCAGAAGCGCACCGGATGAAGAAAGCGACTGGGTCGGGAAGCTGTACAGCGACTCGGCGGCAGAAGTGCTGGAATATCTGGATGGCTGGACAAAAATCAGATCAGGTTCTGCAGAGGGATATGTTCCGGCAGATGCACTGATCACCGGAGCAGAAGCCCGCTCCAGTGCAGAAGATTACGCGACAGATAAAGCAACGGTTACCGCTTCTGTGCTTAATGTCAGATCAGGTCAGGGGACAGAGAACGAAATACTGACCCAGGTGGAAGAGGGCGAAGAATATGCGATAACGGGAGAACCCGTGGACGGCTGGTATCCGGTTAAAGTCGGAGAGACAGACGGCTGGGTATGCGGCGAGTATATTACGGCAGAAACTTCTTATTCTTATGGGGAGACGAAAGAAGAAGAGGAAGAGCGGATTGCAGAGGAAAAAGCCCGGGAAGAAGCGGAAGAGGCCGTGGCCGAGGGACAGGCGGTTATTGATTATGCCTGTCAGTTTATCGGGAATCCCTATGTATGGGGCGGGACAAGCCTTACGGAGGGCGCGGATTGTTCCGGTTTTGTTCAGTCGGTGTATGCACATTTTGGTGTCAGCCTTCCCCGGACCACTTATGATATGGAACATGCAGGATACGCTGTAAGTTATGAAGACGCCATGCCTGGTGATCTGATTCTGTATGACGGTCATGTGGGGCTTTATATGGGGGACGGCAATATCGTTAATGCGATGAATGAGGAAAAAGGTATTGGTATCTGCAATGCCACATATATGAAAATTATAGCGGTGAGGCGTGTGCTTTAAAACAGCCTGAAAAAGAATAAGGGAATCCTGTACTTCAGAAAAAAGCACGGGATTTCCTTTTTTGCTGAATAAGCAAAATGCACAAATTTGTTCTAAATTGTAAAAATGCGTCGAAAGTGAAAAATAAGAAGTTTTCAACTTATCCACACTCAAAATCGAAAAAAACGTGGAAAAACTGTACCTTTCAACTGAGTTATCCACATTATCCACATCAAAACATGTGTTTTTGGTGAATTACTCACACCGGAAAAAAGAACGGACGTTTTGGTCAGTTATGATGAAATTAAGATTTTGTCGAAAAAACCAGACAAAATTCTTGACTTTTGAGTATTCAAAAGAAAGAAAAATATGCGGATTATTTATCAGAAAATTCAGACAGACGGAACGGCTTATTCACCGGGGGAGTCATATGTACGGGGATATGAGGGCGGCGGATAAAAAAAGAAAAGATGGTTGATAATTTAACAGACAGGGCTTATAATAAAAGCCATTGAATGATATTTTACTATATTAAAAGGAGGAAAAACAGAAATGGCACAGATTTCTAAAGATACAAAGATTGGCGAACTGCTGAATATTTTTCCGGAAAGCGCTCCGATACTGATGGAGATCGGCATGCACTGCCTGGGCTGCCCGGCATCTCAGATGGAGACTCTTGAGGAGGCTGCCATGGTGCATGGAATTGACAGTGAGCTTCTGGTTGAAAAAATCAACGCGGCAATGAACGCTGCGGCAAAATAAGCAGATAAAACAGAAATATAAAAGGAGCTGTCGCATCAATGATTAGAAAATCATAGATGCGGCAGCATCTTTTT